>NZ_AXCA01000003.1:0-78539 GCF_000475415.1 Halomonas sp. PBN3
GTAGGTCATCGTCAGGCACTTATTTAGAAACCCCGACCCTTGGTCGGGGTTTCGTCGTTCTGGGGGTCTCCCTCGGCCCGTTTGTCGGGAACAAACGGGAACCGCGTCAGCGGGCCCGAAGGGCGAGTCTTAGGATGAGACGAGTAAAGTAGCGGAGCGCCGCCCCCCCCCGGCGCGATCGTCGTCAGGCACTTATTAAGAAAAGCCCCGATCATCGTGTGATGGTCGGGGCTTTTTGCGTCTGGGGGCGTAACGCAATGGGCGCCGCCGTTATCAAGGACACGAAAAAGCCCGGCCACATGAGGTGGCCGGGCCCGTGTAGCGCTCAAGGCCGGTCTAGAGGGCGGCGATCTTGTCGCGCTGCTCTGCCAGCAGGCGACGCGAGGCCTGGAAGTCGGCCAGCTTGCCGCGCTCCTTCTCCACCACCGCGGCGGGGGCCTTGGCCACGAAGCCCTCGTTGGAGAGCTTCTTCTCGATGCCGCCGATCAGCTTGTCCTGCTTGTCGATCTCCTTGTCGAGACGCTTGAGCTCCGCCTCCTTGTCGATCAGGTCGGCCATGGGCACCAGTACCTCCATCTCGCCCACCAGCTGGGTGGCCGAGAGGGGGGCCTGGTCGGGATCGTCGAGCCACTCGACGCTCGCCAGCTTGGCCAGCTTGGCCAGGAAGAGGCGGTTGGCGGCCAGGCGCTCACGGTCGGCGGGGCCGCCCTTAGTGAGCAGCACGTCCAGCGGCTTTCCCGGGGCGATGTTCATCTCGGCGCGGATGTTGCGCACCGCCACGATCACCCCCTTGAGCCATTCGATGTCCCGGGTGGCGGCATCGTCGATCAGCGACTCGTCGGCCTGGGGCCAGGCCTGGACCATCAGGGAGTCACCCTCGCCCTGGAAGGTGCCGGCGAGCGGCGCGACCCGCTGCCAGATCTCCTCGCTGATGTACGGCATCATCGGGTGGGCCAGGCGCAGGATCGCCTCGAGCACCCGCACCAGGGTGCGGCGGGTGCCGCGCTTGGCCTCTGCACTGGCGTTGTCGTCCCACAGCACCGGCTTGGAGAGCTCCAGGTACCAGTCGCAGTACTCGTTCCAGACGAACTCGTAGAGCGCCTGTGAGGCGTGGTCGAAACGGAACTCCTCCATGGCCCGGGTCACCTGGGCGGCGGTCTGCTGCAGGCGGGAGAGGATCCAGCGGTCGGCCAGGGTCAGCTCCACCTCGCCACCCTCGACCCCGCAATCCTCTCCCTCGGCATTCATCAGCACGTAGCGGGAGGCGTTCCACAGCTTGTTGCAGAAGTTGCGGTAGCCATCGAGGCGGCCCATGTCGAACTTGATGTCGCGCCCGGTGGTGGCCTGGGACAGGAAGGTGAAGCGCAGGGCGTCGGTGCCGTGGGGCTCGATCCCCTCCGGGAACTCGGCGCGGGTGGCCTTGGCGATCGCCTTGGCCTTCTGGGGCTGCATCATGTTCCCCGTGCGTTTCTCGACGAGGGCATCGAGGTCGATCCCGTCGATCAGGTCGATGGGGTCGAGCACGTTGCCCTTGGACTTGGACATCTTCTGTCCCTGGCCGTCGCGCACCAGGCCGTGCACGTAGACCTGCTTGAAGGGCACCTCGCCGGTGAACTTCAGGGTCAGCATGATCATCCGCGCGACCCAGAAGAAGATGATGTCGAAGCCGGTGACCAGCACGCTGGAGGGGTGGAAGGTCGCCAGCTCCTCGGTGTTCTCCGGCCAGCCCAGGGTGCCGAAGGTCCACAGCCCGGAGCTGAACCAGGTGTCGAGCACGTCCTCGTCCTGGGTCAGCGCGAGGTCGGCGGGCAGCCCGTGCTTGTCGCGGGCCTCCTGCTCGTTCCTGGCCACGTAGACGTTGCCCTCGGCGTCGTACCAGGCGGGGATGCGATGCCCCCACCACAGCTGGCGGGAGATGCACCAGTCCTGGAGGTCGCGCATCCAGGCGAAGTACATGTTCTCGTAGTTTTTCGGCACGAACTGGATGTCGCCGTTTTCCACCGCCGCGATGGCGGGCCTGGCCAGCTCCTCGACCGCCACGAACCATTGGTCGGTGAGCAGCGGTTCGATGACGTCGCCGGAGCGGTCGCCATAGGGCAGGGTGTTGTTGACCGTCTCGATCTGCTCGAGCAGGCCGGCGGCCTCCATGTCGGCGACGATACGCTGGCGGGCCTCGAAGCGGTCGAGGCCGGCGTAGGCCTCCGGCAGGCTGGTGTCGATGTCGGGCAGCGGTCGGCCCTGGATGTCGAAGGCCTCGGCGCGCGGCAGGATGGCGGCATCCCTGGTGAAGACGTTGATCAGCGGCAGTCCCTGGCGGCGCCCCACCTCGTAGTCGTTGAAGTCGTGGGCCGGAGTGATCTTCACGCAGCCCGAGCCCTTCTCCATGTCGGCGTGCTCGTCGGCCACGATGGGGATGCGACGCCCCACCAGGGGGAGCTCAACGTACTTGCCCACCAGCGAGGCGTAGCGGGGATCCTCGGGATTCACCGCCACGCCGGTATCGCCCAGCAGCGTCTCGGGGCGGGTGGTGGCGACCACCAGGTGGTCGAGGCCCGCATCGGTGGTGACGCCATCGGCCAGCGGGTAGCGGAAGTGCCAGAACTGGCCCTGCTGGTCGCGGTTCTCGACCTCGAGGTCGGAGATGGCGGTATGCAGCGTCGGGTCCCAGTTGACCAGGCGCTTGCCGCGGTAGATCAGGCCCTCGTCGAACAGCCGCACGAAGACCTCCTGCACCGCCTTGTAGAAGCCATCGTCCATGGTGAAGCGCTCACGAGACCAGTCGACGCTGGCCCCCATGCGGCGCAGCTGGCGGGTGATATGACCGCCGGACTCCTGCTTCCACTCCCACACCTTGTCGATGAAGGCCTCGCGCCCCAGGTCGTGGCGGCTCTTGCCCTCCTCGGCGGCGACCTTGCGCTCCACCAGCATCTGGGTAGCGATGCCGGCGTGGTCAGTGCCCACCTGCCACAGGGTGTTGCGCCCCTGCATCCGCCGCCAGCGGATCAGGGTGTCCATGATGGTGTCCTGGAAGGCGTGGCCCATGTGCAGGCTGCCGGTGACGTTGGGCGGCGGGATCATGATGGCGTAGGGGTCGCCCTGCCCGGAGGGGGCGAAGCGGCCATCGGCCTCCCAGCGCTCGTACCAGCGGGATTCGATCTGCTCGGGTTGGTAGGTCTTGTCCATGGGCGTTCCGGGTCCAGAAATGATCACCACCGGCCAGGTGGCCGGACGGCAGGAGAGGGCGATGGAAAATGGGCCCGATTATAGCGCGGCGGGGGTGGCGCCGTCAGCCGGCCTGGCCGCGCAGCCAGGGCTATCGCAGATAGCCTGGCTGCTCGATAGCTCGGGGCTGATCTGGCGATAAGCCTACGAGGAGGCGCTGTAAATACCTCCCTGTACGCTACCTCGGCCGTCCCTGGTCCTCGGACCTCCTCTTCGGCTTATCCCCAGCGCCCCTTGGTTCGGTAACTGCGATAGCCCTGGCCGCGCAGCTGGTGCGCCTTGATGGGGTAGCCGCGCTGCTTGTAGGTCTGCCAGCAGCGGCGCTTGGCCACCAGCACCTCCTGGTGCTGGTTGATGATCTCGGCGACCCGCTCGAAGCGCGAGAACCACTCGGGGATCTCGGGCGAGAGGTTGAGCAGCGCCTGCACCGGGCGCTCGGGGGGCGGCGGGTCGTCCCAGCCGATGGTGACCGGCACCTCGCCGGCCAGGGGGTCGTCGGCCAGGGCGTGGGGCACGTAGGCGTCGTCACGGAAGGTCCACAGCGCCTCGTCGAGCTCCCGGGCCATGGCCGCATCCTCGGCGTGAAGATGCAGCCGGTAGCCCTTGCGCTGGATGGTCTCGGCCAGTCGGCAGGCGAAGTCGAGACGCGCCTCCAGGGTGCTGTCGGGAAGGACGTAGAAGTCGATCTGGGTCACGCCCTACACCAGCCGCGTCAGCCAGCCGTGGGTGTCCTCGGCGCGGCCATACTGCAGGTCGAGCAGCTTGGTGCGCAGGCGCTTGGCGATGGGGTTGTCGTTGTCGCCCAGCAGGCGGATGCGCTCCTGCTCGGTGACCAGCTCGCCCACCGGGGTGATCACCGCGGCGGTGCCGCAGGCGAAGACCTCGGTGATTTCGCCGCTGGCGGCCCCTTCGCGCCACTCGTCGATGCTGATCGGGCGCTCCTCGGGGATCAGCCCCTCGTCCCGGGCCAGGGCCAGCACCGAGTCGCGGGTCACCCCCTCGAGGATGGTGTCGGTGAGGCGCGGGGTGGCGATGCGCCCGTCCTTGAACACGAAGAACAGGTTCATACCGCCGAGCTCCTCGATCCACTTGTTCTCGGCGGCGTCGAGGAAGGCCACCTGGCCGCAGCCCTGGGCGCTGGCCTCCTTCTGGGCGGCCAGGGAGGCGGCGTAGTTGCCGCCGCACTTGGCGAAGCCGGTGCCCCCCGGGGCGGCGCGCTTGTAATGCTCGGAGAGCCAGATCGAGACCGGCTCGACGCCGCCCTTGAAGTAGGCCGCGGCCGGCGAGGCGATCACGTAGTAGTCGACCTCCTGGGCCGGGCGCACGCCGAGGAACTTCTCGCTGGCGATCATGAAGGGGCGCAGGTAGAGGCTGCACTCGTCGGCCTCGCTGCGGGGCGTCGGCACCCAGGCGTGGTCCTGGGCGAGCAGCGCCTTGAGCGAGCCGATGAAGTCCTCGTCGGTGAGCTCCGGCAGGGCCAGGCGGCGGGCACTGCGCCGGAAGCGCTCGGCGTTCTTCTCGGGCCGGAAGGTCCAGATGGAGCCGTCGGCATGCCGGTAGGCCTTGATGCCCTCGAAGATCTCCTGGGCGTAGTGCAGCACGGCGGCGGCGGGGTCCAGGGTCAGGGGCCCGTAGGGACGCACCTCGCGGCCGTGCCAGCCGGCGTCCAGGGTCCAGCGCACATGGGCCATGTGGTCGGTGAAGTACTGGCCGAAACCGGGCCTGGCAAGGATCTCCTCGCGGACGGCGTCGGCCGTGGGGGCGGCATTGGGAAGCAGTTCGAAGCGCTCTGTGGGCACGGCAAGGGGTCTCCGCTACGCCCGGGGCCACATGCCCCGGGGAGGTAAAGGAAACTCGGGCCAGCGGGGCCCGGGTCGTGGAATTGTCGTCGATACCATGAGAAAGGCGGGGCCGAAAAAACGCAAGGGCGAGGCGCTATTCCGCCTCGGTCTCCACCACGGCATCGGCCTCGCGGTCGAGCAGGTACTGGGTCAGCAGCCCCACCGGGCGTCCGCTGGCCCCCTTCTCCTTGCCGGAGCTCCAGGCGGTGCCGGCGATGTCGAGGTGGGCCCAGGGGAAGGTGTCGGCGAAGCGCGAGAGGAAGCAGGCGGCGGTGATGGTGCCCGCCGGCTTGCCGCCGATGTTGGCCAGGTCGGCGAAGTTGGAGTCGAGCTGCTGCTGGTACTCGTCCCACAGCGGCAGGTGCCAGGCGCGGTCCCAGGCCGCCTCGCCGGCCTCCAGCAGGTCCAGGGCGAGGTCGTCGTCGTTGGCGAGCAGCCCAGTGGCGTGGTGGCCCAGGGCGATGATGCAGGCGCCGGTGAGGGTGGCGATGTCCACCACGCTGGCAGGCGTAAAGCGCTCGGCGTAGGTGAGGGCGTCGCACAGCACCAGGCGACCCTCGGCGTCGGTGTTGAGCACCTCCACCGAGAGGCCCTTGAGCGTCCTGATGATGTCGCCGGGCTTGGTGGCGCGGCCGTCGGGCATGTTCTCGGCGGCGGCGACGATGGCCACCAGGTTGACCTTCGGCCTGATGGCGAGCACCGCGGCGACGGTGCCGAACACGCTGGCGGCGCCGCACATGTCGAACTTCATCTCGTCCATGGCCTCGCCGGGCTTGAGCGAGATGCCGCCGGTGTCGAAGGTGATGCCCTTGCCGACCAGCACGTGGGGCGCCTCATCGGGGTCCTCGGCGCCCTGGTAGCGCATGACGATCAGCCGCGAGGGCTCGGCGCTGCCGCGGCCCACCGCGAGCAGGCTGTGGGCGCCCAGCGCCTCCAGGGCCTCCTCGTCGAGGACCTCCACCCCTAGCGCCCCGTTGGAGGCCTGGCCCAGCGCCTCGGCCTGCTCAGCCAGGTAGCGCGGCGTGCAGACGTTGCCCGGCAGGTTGCCTAGGGTGCGGGCACGATTGATGCCCTGGCCCACGGCGTCGCCGATGCGCGCGCCCTCGCGCGCGGCGTCGGCCTCGGCGTCGTCGCCCACCAGCAGCTCGATCCGGGCGAGGCGCGGCGCCGGCGCCTTGTCGGACTTGAAGGCGTCGAAGCGGTAGGTCGCCCGATGGCTGGCCTCGGCCACCATGCGCGCCTTCCAGGCGGCGTCACGCTCGGCCACGGGGACCTCGGTGAAGGCTACCGCGACCTCGTCCACCGGCAGCCCGACCAGGGCGGCGAAGGCGGCGTCCAGCGCCTTGCGGAAGGCCGCCTCCTGGCACTTGTCGCGCTCGCCCAGGCCCACCAGCAGCAGGCGCTCGCTGGAGAGCCCGGGCGCGAAGGGGATCAGCTGCACGTTCCCCAGCCTGGCGTCGAAGTCACCGCGGTCGAGCAGCTGGCCCACCAGCCGCTCGCTGGCGTCGTCGAGGCGCGAGGCGGTGGGCAGCAGGTCGCCCTCCTTGAACACCGGGATGACGAGACAGGCGCTCTCGACCTTGGCGGGGTTACCCGTCCTGACAGGGAATTCCATGGCGTCTCCACAAGACAAGCGTTGGGGGTTCGGGGGATTGGGGTTACAAGCGCAGGGGGATTCTGGATAATGCCGGCACGTCGCCGTGTCGCTCTAGTGTACCCAAGGCATGGCCCCATTGCATGGCAGACGCCGCATGATCATCTTCCGTTACCTGACCCGCGAGATCCTGCTGACCATGGCCGCCGTGGCCGGCGTGTTGCTGTTGGTGATCATGGGCAGTCGCTTCATCCGCTACTTCGCCAACGCCGCCGAGGGCGAGATCCCCGCCGATATCCTGGGCACCCTGATGCTGCTGCACCTGCCCGGCTTCATGGAGCTGATCCTGCCGCTGGCCTTCTTCCTCGGCATCCTGCTGGCCTACGGCCAGCTCTACCTCAATAGCGAGATCACCGTGCTGGTGGCCTGCGGCACCAGCCCCAACCGGCTGCTCCAGGTCAGCCTGGTGCCGGCCACCCTGGTGGCCCTGCTGGTCGGGGTGTGCAGCCTGTGGCTGACCCCGGCCGGGGCGCTGCAGACCGAGACGCTGCTGGAGGAGCAGCGCAGCCGGGTCGACTTCACCACCCTGGGCTCGGGGCGCTTCCAGGAGTTCGGCAGCGGGCGTACCGCCTATGCCGAGGCCTTCAGCGAGGAGGGCGGCGAGATGCGCGGGGTCTTCATCAGCGAGCGCCAGCGGCGCAGCGACGGCACCCCCGAGGGCGTGGTGACCCGTGCCACGTCGGGTCACCAGGCGGTAGATGACGAGACCGGCAGCCGCTTCCTGGTGCTGACCGATGGCGAACGCTACAGCGTCGAGCCGGGCCGCCACCAGGCCGAGCGCCTGGAATTCGGGGCCTACGCCGTGCGCCTCTCCCGGGCCGAGTCGCTGCGCGAACTCGATTCGGCCGAGCTGGCCTCCACCGCGGCGCTGCTCGGCGATGACTCGCCGGAGGCGCACGCCCAGCTGCAATGGCGGCTGGGGATGCCGCTGATGGTGTTCATCCTCACCCTGCTGGCGATGCCGCTGTCGCGGGTCAACCCGCGCCAGGGGCGCTTCGCCAAGCTGCTGCCGGCGATCTTCCTGTTCGTGGCCTACCTGAGCCTGCTGCTGGCGGCGCTGGACGCCATCGGCCGCGGCAGCCTGCCGGCCGCGGTGGGCATGTGGCCGATCCACGGCGGCTTCCTGGCACTGGGGCTGTGGCTGATAGCGCGGGCCCAGCGCCGGGGGATGAGCGGATGATCGCCGATCGCTTCGACCGCTACTTGGCTCGCAACGTGCTGGGCGCCATCCTGGTGGTGCAGCTGGTGCTGCTGGGCCTCGACCTGGTGATCACCTACATCAACGACCTGGGCGACGTGGAGGGCGACTACGGCGCCCTGCAGGTGCTGCTCTACCTGCTGATGCGCCTGCCCTGGCGGCTCTACCAGTATGCCCCGGTGGCGGTGCTGATCGGCGCGTTGATCGGCCTGGGCAGCATGGCCTCCAGCAACGAGCTCACCGTGATCCGGGCCGCCGGGCGCTCCCTGGCGCGGATCCTGTGGGGGGCCATGAAGCCCATCATCCTGGTGGTGGTGGTGGTGCTGCTGATCGCCGAGTACGTCGCCCCGCGCACCGAGCAGTTCGCCAGCGCCTGGCGGGTCGAGCGGATCCAGGGCGCCGGGGCGGTGGTCACCGAGCGCGGCGGCTGGCAGCGCGAGGGCGACAGCTTCTATCGCTTCGGCGCCATCCGCGCCGACGATACCGTGCTGGACCTGACCCGCTACCGCTTCGAGGGACAGCGCCTGGTGGAGGCGCTGCGCGCCGACCGCGCGGCCTGGCGCGACGGGCGCTGGGTGCTGGAGGAGGTCGCCGTGACACGCTTCGCCGAGGAGGGCACCGAGGCGAGCCGGCACGCCACCCTCGAGTGGCAGACCGAACTGACCCCGGCCCAGCTTTCCCGGCTGCTGCGCGACGTGGAGAGCCAGGCACCGAGCGAGCTGTGGGCCTACGCCCGCTACCTGCGCGACCAGGGGCAGCAGGCGACCCAGCCGCTGCTCTACTTCTGGCAGAAGCTGCTGATGCCGCTGACCATGGGCTCGCTGGTGCTGGTGGCGGCCTCCTTCGTGTTTGGCCCCCTGCGCAGCGTCGCCGCCGGCACCCGGGTCTTCTACGGCGTGGTCACCGGCCTGACCTTCAAGTACCTGCAGGACCTGCTGGCGCCGGCCTCCACCCTGTTCGGCTTCTCGCCGGCCTGGGCGGTGCTGGCGCCAACCCTGATCTGCGCCGCGGTGGGCATCCTGCTGCTGCGGCGCAGCGGCTGAGACGAGGAGGGCCCATGCCGCGCCGCTTCACACAGCTCGACGACGTCTGGCCCGCCGGAATCGGCCGCCGCCTGGGCGCCATGCTCTACGACGCCTTCCTGGTGGTGGCCATCTGGGTCCTGGTGGCCGGGCTGCACCTGCTGGCGGTGCGCCACCTGGTGGGGCTCCCCGCCGAACAGGTCGGCACGGGGGTGGCGCAGGTCGCCTCGCTGCGGCTGATCATGCTGGCCTCGGCCTTCGCCTTCTTCGCCTTCTTCTGGTGCCGCGGGGGCATGACACTGGGCATGCAGGCCTGGCGGCTGCGGGTGCAGACCCGCGACGGCTGTGCCATCTCGCTGCGCCAGGCGATGCTGCGCTTCGCGGTGGCCTGCCTCTCGTTTGCCGCCTTCGGGCTCGGTTACCTGTGGGTGCTGTTCGATCCCGAGCGGCGCAGCTGGCCCGACATCGCCTCGGGGACCCGGGTGGTGGTGCTGCCCAAGCGATAGCCGCCGTCGATTGATTGGGATCAGACAAAGGTCGATTCGCGGTTGCAACAAACTATAGGAATCATTTACATTTGATCTCGCTATTCAACGCGAGGTGAGCTCATGTACGTCTGCATCTGCAAGGGGGTCTCCGATCACCGCATCCGCCAGTCGGTGGAGGAGGGCGCGCGCAGCTGGCGCGAGGTCCAGGCCGAGACCGGCTGCGGCACCCAGTGCGGCAAGTGCGCCTGCGTGGGCAAGAGCCTCACCCGCGAGGCGGTCCGGGAGGAGCTGATGGCCGCCGCCGAGGACCTCGCTTACGCCGTCTGACGACAATCGCCATCGTTCTCGTTGACGTTAACATGTAGCTGATTTCATTGGATTTCTTTCGTGGTCTGCTAGACTGGATGACACGGCTTGGCAAGCCTCGCGGCCACGTGCCAAGCTTCTTCCACCATCCCGTCACACGAGAGGCGACACCATGAAAGGCGACAGCAAGGTCATCGAACACCTCAACCGCGCCCTGGGCAACGAGCTGGTGGCCATCAACCAGTACTTCCTGCACGCCAAGATGTACAAGGACTGGGGGCTGCAGAAGCTGGCCAAGTGGGAGTACGACGAGTCCATCGAGGAGATGCAGCACGCCGACAAGCTGATCGAGCGCATCCTCTTCCTGGAGGGCATCCCCAACCTGCAGGACCTCGGCAAGCTGCACATCGGCGAGAACGTGCGCGAGATGCTTGAGTGCGATCTCAAGATCGAGCACGAGGGGCGCAACGACTACATCGCCGCCATCGAGTACTGCGAGCAGGTCAAGGACTACGTCACCCGCGACCTCTTCCGTGACCTGCTGGCGGATGAGGAGGGGCACATCGACCATATCGAGACCGAGCTCGGCCTGATCGACAAGGTCGGCATCGAGAACTACCTGCTCAAGCAGATGCAGGAGGCCGGCGACGAGTGATCGCCGCCCAGCGCCTTATTCCTTCCTGACTTCCCTCCCGACACCGGCGCCCATCGTGGCGCCGGTGGTTGTTAAGGCCCTGGCCCGCGAGCCTGCCTCAGAAGGCCTTCTCCAGGTCGAAGCGCGGCACCGGTTCGCCCTGCACCTCCACCAGCTCGGTGAACATCGCCAGCGGCCGCACCCACAGGCCGTAGTCGCCGTAGAGGGCGCGATAGATCACCAGCGGCTCCTCGCTCTCGCTATGGTGGGCCACGCCGAGCACCTCGTAGCGGTTGCCCTTGTAGTGGGCATAGATGCCGGGAACCGGATGCGGACGGGTCATGGGGCTCTCCTGAAGCGGGTCATGGGGCGTCATCGCCCGGGAAGGGCGCCTCGGCGGCGCGCCGGGCCAGGCGCGCCAGGGTGCGTGAGGCGGCCACGAAGCCGAAGCTGCCGGTGACGAAGGTGGCGGCGCCGAAGCCCGAGGCGCAGTCCAGGCGGGTAGCCTCGCCGCTGCCGGGTTTCTGGAAGCACACCTCGCCATCGCTGCCAGGATAGACCAGCTGCTCGTCGGAGTAGACGCACTCCACCGCGAAGCGCCGCTTGGGGTTGCGCGAGAAGCCGAAGTCACGGCGCAGCCTGGCGCGCACCTTGGCCAGCAGCGGGTCGTGCTCGGTACGGGTGAGGTCGGTGACCCGGATGCGAGTGGGATCGGTCTGCCCGCCCGCCGCGCCGGTCACGGTGATCGGCAGCTTGCGTCGCTTGCACCAGGCGATCAGCGCCGCCTTGGCCACCACGCTGTCGATGGCATCGATGACATGGTCGGCGTCCTCGGGGATGCGCTCGGCCAGGTTGGTGGGGGTCACGAAGGCGGCGTCCGCCACCACCTCGATGCCGGGCTGGATCGCCCGGCAGCGCTCGGCCAGCACCTCCACCTTGGGGCGACCCACGCTGCCGTCCAGGGCGTGGAGCTGGCGATTGACGTTGGAGACGCAGACGTCGTCGAGGTCGATCAGGGTGAGCCGGCCGATGCCGGAGCGTGCCAGGGCCTCCACGGCCCAGCTGCCCACGCCGCCCACGCCCACCACCACCACATGGGCGCGGCGGAAGTGGGTGTAGGCGCGGGCCCCGTAGAGACGGCGAATGCCGCCGAAGCGCAGGGCGTGGTCGTCCTCGACGATGCTGGCGGGGGAGGCGGAGATGGGGTCGCTCATGGTGCTACCGGGTGACGAAGGGGGAGTGGGGGTCGTTGGCCGCGGCGAGGGGCACCCGCTGCACCGTATCCCGCGGCAGATGGCCGGCCCAGCCGAGGCGCTCGAGCAGCGCGGTCATGGTGGCGTCCGGGGCGCAGGTGATCGCCAGGCGATGCGCCTCGACGGGGTGGTCGAAGGCCAGGCCCACGGCCGCCAGCAGTAGCCGCGGGGCGTCGAACCGCTCGGCGAAGAAGCGGTTGTGGTTGCCCTTGCCGTGCTTGGCGTCGCCGATGATCGGGTAGCCACGCCGGGAGAGGTGACGGCGGATCTGGTGGCGCCGCCCGGTCAGGGGGCGCGCCTCCATCAGCGAGTAGCGGCTCTGCGGATAGCGGTCCACCTGGACGGGCAGCTCGACGCTGTCCAGGCGCCGGATATCGGTGAGCGCCTCCTGGGCGGGCATCTCCGCCTTGGGACGCCGGCCGTCCTCCTCGCGCAGCGGGTAGGCGAGCCGCTCGGCCTCTGGGCCGATGCCGCGCACCACCGCCAGGTAGCGTTTGGCCACCTCGCGTCCGGCGAAGGCCTCGGCCAGCCGCGCGGCGACCTCGGGGGAGAGGGCGAACACCATGGCCCCGGAGGTGGGGCGGTCGAGGCGGTGTACCGGGTAGACCCGCCGCCCCAGCCGGTCTCGCAGCCGCTGCAGCAGGAACTCGCGCTCGCCGCGCGCCAGGGCGGTTCGGTGCACCAGCAGCCCGGCGGGCTTGTGCACCACCACCAGGTGCTCGTCGCGATGCAGAAGGCGCAGCTCGTCTGCCATGGCCGGGTCCGGTTCGGGAAGGGCGGCCATTGTCGCCGTCCGCCGCGGCGATGTCATCCCCGTGCCAGGCTCAGCCGGCGGCCGGGACCCAGGGCGTGCCGGCCAGGCGGCGCACCTCGACGCGGGAGAGCCAGTCGATGTCGCGGGCAGTGGCCTCCAGGCGTCGGGCCTCCGCCTGGCTGTCCCGGGGGGACTCCTCGTCCAGGCAGATCACCACGGTGACCGCGCCCTCCAGGTAGTGCAGCTCCATCTCGCGGATCTCCGGCCAGACGTCCAGCGCCTCCCAGCGCCGCGCCAGGGCGGCCTCCACCTCGGGGCGCAGCGGCAGCCCGGGGAAGCGGCTGGGGTCGCCCTCGCCGGCGTCGTCCTCGGGGTCGACGTGGAAGGTCAGATCAGTGAGGGCGGGGAAGGCGTTGCGCAGCCGGCGGCTCACCTCGTTGCCGATCTCGTGCCCCTCGGAGACGCTGATGCGCGGCGGCACCACCACATGCAGGTCGAGCATGGTGTGGCCGGCGGACTGGCGGGTGCGCAGGTCGTGGATCCCCTCCACCCCGGGCACGCTCATCGCCACCCGACGCATCTCTTCCTGGGTGGCCAGTGGCAGGGCGGTATCCACCAGCTCGCGGCCGGACTCCCACAACAGGTCCCAGCCCACCTTGCCCACCATCAGGCCGACGATCACCGCCGCCAGGGTATCGATCCAGGTGGCGCCGAACTGGCTGCCGATCAGCGCCACCGTGACCACCCCGGTGGAGAGCACGTCGCTGCGGTGGTGCCAGGCGTTGGCCTCGAGCATCTTGGAGCCGATGCGCCGCGCCACCCGGCGGGTGACATGGAACAGCCACTCCTTGGCGAGCAGGGCCAGCATGGTGAGCAGGATCGCCCAGAGGCCGGGGGGCGGGATCTCGGCGTTGGCCAGCAGCCGGTCGAGGCTTGACCAGACGATGCCGCCGGCCACGAAGATCAGCACGCTGCCCAGGAACAGTGTGGCCAGGGTCTCGATACGGCCATGGCCATAGTGATGGTCGTGGTCGGGCCCCTGGTGGCCGTAGTGGGAGGCGGCGAGCACGAAGCCGTCGGTCACCAGGTCGGAGAAGGAGTGGATGCCGTCGGCGATCAGCGCGGCCGAGCCGACGATCCAGCCCACGACGATCTTGGCCACCCCCAGCACGGTGTTCACGACCACCGACAGCAGGGTGATGCGGCGCGTGGCCTGATGCTTCTCGGGATTGGTCTGCATGGTCGATCCTGGGGCGCTTCCCTGGGGAGCCGCCTCGGCGGCATCACCGAAATGGTACCGAATAGGTCCTGATTTGCGCAAGGTATCCGCTACCCTGGCCCGCCGAGCCGTGAGGCGTATGGCCACTGCGGCGGCCTGGCGACGTTGCCACCATGGTCGGCTCGCCCCGTCGGCGGCTTCTGGGCATGCTGGGGGCCTGCCCGACGTCGCCCGGAGCCGTCCATGCCCACTTCACCCGCCTACCGCCTCGCCGCCACCATCCTGCATGGCTTCGACGAGTACCGCTCACGCTTCAAGGCGATCACCGCGGACGCCAGCCGCCGCTTCGCCGAGGCGGCCTGGCGTGAGGCGCAGCAGGCCTCGGCCGAACGCATCAACCTCTACGAGGCGAAGGTCGAGGATACCCTGACCCGGCTGCGGCGCAGCGTCGACGAGGAGCGCCTCACCGACTTCGAGTGCTGGCGCCAGGCGCGGGCTCACTACGCCGAGCTGATCGCCCAGCGGCTCGACTATGAGCTCGCCGAGACCTACTTCAACTCGATGTTCTGCTCGCTCTTCCACCACCGCCATATCCGCAACGACTGGATGTTCGTCTACAGCTCCCGGGAGCGGGCGGCGCACCACTCCGGGCTCACCCTCTGCCGGCACCATCCGGTGGGCGGAGACTGGCAGGGCGGGGTGCGCTGGGCGCTGGGCGAGGCGCGCTTCACGACCCCTTTCATCGACCTCGAGCGGGACGCCGTCCTGGGCGCCGAGGCGCTCGAGCGGCTGCTGCCGGAGGCGATCCGCACGGATCCCGAGGCCGAGATCGAGCTGATCAAGAGCGTCTTCTACCGCAACAAGGGCGCTTACCTGGTGGGGCGCGTCCGCGGCGGCGGCCAGCAGGTACCGCTGGTGCTGCCGGTGCTCCACGCGGAGGGACGGGGGCTCTGCCTGGACACCGTGCTGATCGAGCCCGACGAGGTGTCGATCATCTTCTCCTTCACCCGCGCCTACTTCCAGGTCAAGGTGGTGGTGCCCAGCGAGTTCGTTCACTACCTGCAGGGGCTGATGCCCGACAAGCCCCAGGGCGAGCTCTACGCCGCCATCGGCTTCTTCAAGCACGGCAAGACGGAGTTCTTCCGCGCCCTAAACCGCCAGGTGGCCCGGCGCGAGGACCGCTTCATCATCGCCCCCGGGGTGCGCGGCATGGTCATGGCGGTGTTCGTGCTGCCGTCGTTTCGCACCGTGTTCAAGGTCATCAAGGACCGCTTCGACCCCGGCAAGACGATGAGCCGCGATAACGTGCGCGAGAAGTACCGCCTGGTGAAGCGTCACGACCGGGTGGGGCGCATGGCCGATACCCAGGAGTTCTCCAACTTCATCGCCCGCCAGGACCACTTCGACCCGGATTGCCTGGCGCACCTGCTGGAGGTGGCGCCCTCCACCGTCACCCTGCGCGGCGACAAGGTGATCATCAAGCACTGCTATACCGAGCGCATGATGACCCCGCTCAACCTCTACCTCGAGCGGTGCGACGAGCAGGAGACCCGCGCGGTGCTGAAGGACTACGGCAACGCCATCAAGCAGATGGCCGCCGCCAACATCTTCCCCGGCGACATGCTGCTCAAGAACTTCGGGGTGACCCGCCACGGCCGGGTGGTGTTCTACGACTACGACGAGGTGTGCTACCTCACCGAGTGCCACTTCCGACACATCCCGGAGCCGCTCTATCCCGAGCAGGAGCTCGCCGACGAGCCCTGGTACTCGGTGGGGCCCAACGACATCTTCCCCGAGGAGTTCGGGCCCTTCCTGTTCGCCGATATCCGCCTGCGCAGGCTCTTCACCCAGCTCCATCCCGAGCTCTTCGATGCCGACTACTGGCAGGGCCTGCAGCAGGCGATTCTCGATGGCCGGGTGATCGACGTCTACCCCTACCGCAACAAGCAGCGCTTCGCCGCCGGCGAGGAGAACGGCCTGGTGCACTAGTGGGCTGGCCGCTCCATGAGGCGGGTGATAGGGTCATCCCGGGAACTGGTTGGGCAGACGAGGAGGTGCCATGACCCCGCAGCGTGCCCCCCACCTGGTGGTGCTGACTGGCGCCGGTATCAGCGCCGAGAGCGGCATCCAGACCTTCCGGGCCGACGACGGCCTGTGGGCCGACCACCGCGTCGAGGAGGTGGCCACCCCCGAGGCGTGGCGGCGCGACCCGGCGAGGGTGCTGGCCTTCTACAACGCCCGCCGCGACCAGGTGCGCCGGGCGCGCCCCAACGCCGCCCACAAGGCACTGGCGGCCCTGGAGCGACAGGGCTTTTGGGTCAGCATCGTCACCCAGAACATCGACGACCTCCACGAGCGGGCCGGCTCGCGCCAGGTGCTCCACCTGCACGGCGAGATCCTCAAGGCGCGCTCCACGGTGGATCGGCGCATGCACTACCCGCTGCCCCGGGGCGGCATCGAGCTGGGCGATATCTGCGACAAGGGCAGCCAGCTGCGTCCCGACGTGGTGTGGTTCGGCGAGGAGGTGCCCCACTTTGGGGAGGCCTGCGAGATCGTCGGCGGCGCCGACCTGGTGCTGGTGGTGGGCACCTCGCTGGCCGTGATGCCGGCCGCCTCGCTGCTGCAGCATGCCCCCCTCGGTGCGCCCTGCGTGCTGGTCGACCCCGAGGCCGAGGCACTGGCCCCGCCGGGGGTGGCGCGGCTCAGCCAGCCTGCCGGCAAGGGGGTGCCGGCGCTGGTACGCCACTGGCGACGCGAGGGGCGGCTCTGGGTCCCGGAGACGCTGCTGGGCTGAGGAGTCAGGACTATCGCAGTCAGCCTGCGGTGCTTCTCTCTGGGGTGAGGAGTGAGGGGGCAGGAGCATGCTAGAATGCGCCCCCGTTTTTGCCCCGGACAGGCCCCATGCAGGACGATCGCTACCACGACCCCGAGACCCGCCAGGCGCGCGTGCCGGTGACCGAGCTCGAACGGGACCCCGCTACCGGTCATCCGCGGCCGCCGCGTCGCGAGTTCAAGGCGCGCGGCAGCTTCGTGGAGCGCTGCCCGGGGTGCCACCTGCCCATGCTCAACTGCCTCTGTCCCTATGCGGCGACGGCCGACAGCGAGGCCCGGGTGTGGCTGCTCACCCATCCCATGGAGCACCACAAGCCCACCAACACCGGGCGGTTGATCCGCGACGTGCTGCCCGGCACCGAGGTCTTCACCTGGTACCGCACCGCGCCGGACGAGCGGCTGCTGGCGCTGCTGGAGGATGCGCGCTTCGCCCCCTTCGTGGTCTTCCCCGATGACCAGCCGGACTACGCCGAACGGGTGGTGGGCATCGACGCCGTCGCCGAGGCGAAGGCGGCGGGACGCATCCCGGTCTACCTGCTGCTCGATGGCACCTGGCGCCAGGCGCGGCGCATCTTCCGCAAGAGCCCCTACCTGGATGCCCTGCCGGTGCTGCCGCTGCGCACCGAGCGCCTGACCCGCTACCGGCTGCGCAAGCCGGCCTCTGCCGCGCACCTGTGCACCGCCGAGGTAGCCGCCGAGCTGCTGCGCCAGGGGGGCGATACCGAGGTCGCCGGGGTACTGGACGACTACTTCGATGCCTTCAACGACAGCTACGCCGCCAGCCGGCGCTTCGAGAAGATCGAGATACCGACGGCGGCGATGCAGCGCCTGCTGGCGCGAAAGGGATAGCGCTATAACGCAAAGGTAGGGGCGCTGGGGGCAAGCCAGAGAGGAGGTCCTACGCCATGGATGGCGTCGGTAGCGTACATGGAGGTATTCACAGCGCCTCCTCGACGGTCCGACGCTCCGGGGCTTGTCGCCAGGTCAGCCCTGGGTCCTAGGCTCCTGGATTGATCAAGGCGAGCCGCCGAACAGGGTGCCGGCGATGCGGAAGCCGGCGATCCAGGTGCCGGCGGCGGAGCCCAGGGTGGCGAGCAGGAACACCAGCAGGGTGCGCGACACCCGGTTGCGCCACCACCCCTTGAGGTGGGTCACGTCGTGGCGCAGGGTGGAGAAGTCGCGCACCTTGGGCTTGCGCAGGTAGAGCTCCACCCCGGCGGCCACGAAGCCGGCGCCGATGGTGGGGTTGAGCGAGGTGAGTGGGGCGGCGAAGAAGGTGGCGATGACCGTCACCGGGTGGGCCAGGGCCACCAGCGTGGCCCCCGCCGAGAGCACGCCGTTGATCAGGAACCACTCCGCCACCAGCTGCCAGCCCAGGCCAGTGTTGCGCGAGAAGCCGATGGCGAAGCCGGTCAGCACCAGGGCGGTGATCAGCCAGGGCAGCGCCTTCCAGATCTTCGACGGCGGTGGCGTGGCCTCCAGCGCCTCGCGCTCCGGGCGCGGGGCCTCGGGAAGCGGTGCCGTGAGGTGCTCGGCCATGCCCTTCATATGGCCGGCGCCGATCACCACCAGCACGTTGCGGTAGCGTCCCGGCGGGGCGTCCTCCGCCAGGCGCAGCACCATGTAGCGGTCGCGCTCGCTGATCAGCGGGGTGTAGAGACGCTCGGACTCGGCGGCGAACTCGCTGAAGGTGGACTCCAGGACGTCGCCCTCCTTGAGCCGTTCGATCTCCTCGGCGGAGACCTCCTGGCGCGACATCACGCTGCCCAGTAGCCCCGAGAACAGCGAGAAGCGTTGCCACCAGGGCACGTTGTGGTAGATGCGCCTGAGGGTGACCCCCACGTCGCGGTCGATCAGCAGCAGCGGCAGCTTGGCCTGCCGAGATTCCTCCAGGGCGGCGCGCATCTCGGCGCCGGGCTCGATGCCGGACTGCTCCGCCAGGCGTTGCTGGAAGGCGCCCAGGGCCAGGCTCGCCGCCACCACGCCGGCCTTACCCTGGCGGAAGACCTGGAACAGGTCCTGCTCGCCCAGAGCGTCGGGGTTGGTGAGGCTATGGTGGCGGGAGTCGCACAGCTCGATAGCCACGGCGTCGAACTCGCCGGAGCGGATCAGGGCACGCACGTCGGCGGCGCTCTCGGCGGAGACATGGGCGGTGCCCAGCAGGGTATAACGGGTCTCGCCCACCTGGATGACACGGCGCGGGCCGGTCACGCTGGCCGTCGAGTCGATGGGTATCGCGGTGTCCTGGGAGTCGGTCATGGACGCTCGGTATGAAGAAGTGAGAAGGGGATTATCCACGATGGACCCGGGGGGGCCAAATTCCCTCAGCGCCGCCAGAAGGCGGGGGTGAAGAGCACCAGCACGGTGAAGATCTCCAGGCGCCCCAGCAGCATGGCCATCACTAGGATCCACTTGGCCAGGGCTGGCAGATCGCCGTAGTGGGCCGAGGCCTCGCCCAGCGCCGGGCCCAGGTTGTTGAGCGCCGAGCCCACCGTGGACCAGGCGGTGACCTGGTCGACACCGGTGGCCATCACCCCCACCAGCATCAGGAAGAACAGCATCACGTAGGCGGAGAAGAAGCCCCACACCGCCTGGGCGATGCCGTCCGGCACGCTCACCTTGCCGATCTTTACCGTGATCACCGCGCTGGGGTGGATCAGGCGCATCACCTCGCGCATGCCCTGCTTGAGGATCAGGATGATGCGGATCACCTTCATGCCGCCGCCGGTGGAGCCCGAGCAGCCGCCGACGAAGGCGGCCACGAACAGCAGGAAGGGGAGGGCGCCGGGCCACAGCGAGAAGTCGGCGACCGCGAAGCCGGCGGTGGTGGCCACCGAGACCACCTCGAACAGCGCATGGCGCAGCCCCAGCTCGGTCTCGTAGGTGCCGGTGAGCCACAGCGAGACGGCGGTGATGGTGGTCAGCCCGGCCAGGAACAGCAGCAGGAAGCGTGCCTCGGGGTCCTCGAAGTAGTGCAGCACGCTGCGCTGGCGCCAGGCGGTGAAGTGCAGGCTGAAGCTGACCGCCGAGACCAGCAGGAAGAAGACGCAGATCAGCTCGATGGCGGCGCTGTCGAAGTGACCGATGCTGGCGTCGTAGGTGGAGAAGCCGCCGATCGCCACGGTGGAGAAGCTGTGGCCCAGGGCGTCGAACCAGTCCATGCCGGCGGCCATGTAGGCGAGCATGCAGGCGATGGTCAGCGAGGCGTAGATGTACCACAGCGCCTTGGCGGTCTCGGTGATGCGCGGGGTCAGCTTGGAGTCCTTGAGCGGCCCCGGGATCTCGGTGCGGTAGAGGGCCATGCCGCCGACCCCCAGGGTCGGCAGGATGGCGACGGCCAGCACCACGATCCCCATGCCGCCCAGCCACTGCAGCTGCTGGCGATAGTAGAGGATCGACGCGGGCAGGTGCTCGATGCCGGTGATCACGGTGGCGCCGGTGGTGGTCAGCCCCGAGAAGGACTCGAACACCGCATCGGTCACCGAGAGCGCCGCCTCGCCGGTGAGCATCAGCGGCAGCGAGCCGAACAGCCCCAGCACGCTCCAGAACAGGGCGGCGATCAGGAAACCGTCGCGGGTGCGTAGCTCCTTGCGGGCGCGGCGGTTGGGCAGGTACATCAGCGCGCCGGTGGCCACGGTGATGGCGATGGCCACGGCGAAGGCGTCCCACTGGCCGTCGCCGAACAGCAGCGAGATCAGGATCGGCGGCATCATGGTCAGGCTGAAGAGCATCAGCAGCAGCCCCAGGATGCGCAGGATCATGCGCAGGCTCATCGATGACTCCCCGTCAGAAGAAGGTCAGCCCGACCTGGAACAGCCGCTCCACATCACGGATGCGGCGCTTGTCGATCACGAACAGGATGACGTGGTCGCCGGATTCCACCACCACGTCGTCGTGGGCGATCAGCACCTCCTTGCCGCGCACGATGGCGCCGATGGTGGTGCCCCGGGGCAGCTCGATCTCGCCGATGGCGCGCCCCACCACCCGCGAGGATTGGGTGTCGCCGTGGGCGATCGCCTCGATGGCCTCGGCGGCGCCGCGGCGCAGGGAGTGGACGTTGACGATGTCGCCGCGCCGCACGTGGGTGAGCAGGCTGCCGATGGTGGCCTGCTGGGGCGAGATGGCGATGTCGATCTCGCCGCCCTGCACCAGGTCCACGTAGGCGGCGTTGTTGATCAGCGTCAGCACCTTCTTGGCCCCCATGCGCTTGGCCAGCATCGACGACATGATGTTGACCTCGTCGTCGTTGGTCAGGGCGCAGAAGATGTCGCACTCCTCGATGTTCTCCTCCTCCAGCAGCCGCTTGCTGGTGGCGCTGCCGTGCAGCACCACGGTGCGGTCGAGGCGCTCGGAGAGCACCGTGCAGCGCTCCAGGCTGTGCTCGATGATCTTCACCTGGTGGCTGTGCTCGAGGTGCTCGGCGAGGCGCTCGCCGATGTTGCCACCGCCGGCGATGATCACCCGACGGAAGTCGCGGTCGAGGCGGCGAAGCTCGCTCATCACCGCGCGGATGTCGCGGCGGGCGGCGATGAAGAACACCTCGTCGTCGGCCTCGATCACGGTGTCGCCGCGCGGGATGATCGGCCGGTTGCGGCGGTAGATGGCCGCCACTCGGGTATCCACGCTGGGCATGTGGCGGCGCAGGAAGGCCAGGTCCTGGCCCACCAGGGGGCCGCCGTAGATCGCCTTCACCGCGACCAGCTGCACCAGGCCGCCGGCGAACTCCAGCACCTGCAGGGCGCCGGGGTGCTCGATCAGGCGGCGGATATGGTCGGTGACCACCTGCTCGGGGCTGATCAGCACGTCGATGGGCACCGCCTCGTGGGCGAACAGGCCGCGACGCGTGAGGTAGGCGGTGGCGCGCACCCGGGCGATCTTGGTGGGGGTGCGGAACAGGGTATGGGCGACCTGGCAGGCGATCATGTTGACCTCGTCCTGGCTGGTCACCGCGATCAGCATGTCGGCGTCCTCGCAGCCAGCCTGGCGCAGCACCATGGGGTAGGAGCCGGGGCCCACCACGGTGCGGATATCGAGCTTGGTGTGCAGCTCGCGCAGCTTGTCGCCGTTGGTGTCGACGACGGTGATGTCGTTTTCCTCGCGGGCCAGGTGTTCGGCCAGGGTGCCGCCGACCTGGCCGGCGCCGAGAATGATGATCTTCATCGCGTGGGGGTTCCGCTGGGTCGAGGGGCGGCGTCAGCTGATGCACCGCAGCACGTGACGGCTAGCCTAAACCAGCCGTCACGCGAAGGACAGGCGGGCGGGCCTCAGTCGAGGGTGAAGCCCACCTTGATGGTGACCTGCCAGTGGGCCACGCGGCCATGCTCGATATGCCCGCGGGTGTCGGTGACCTCGAACCAGCGCATGCCATGGAGGCTCTCCGCGGCCTTGGCGAGGGCGTTGTCGACGGCCGCCTCGATGCCCTGCTCCGAGGAGCCGGTGAGTTCGATGTGCTTGTAGGTATGGTGGCTCATGGTGCCTCCGGCGCGTGTGGACGAACGGTCATGCCAGCCTGCCGGGAAGGTAACCCCTTCCCGTGTCAGGCGTCGGCCTTCCTGAGTCTGGCATAGAAGAAGCCGTCGTGGCTGTCGACCTCCGGCAGCAGCTGGCGCCCTTCGCCGGCCGGGCGTCCCCAGGCCACGTCCCGCGGGGTGGTGGCCTGGGCGTCCGGGGTGCGGGCCAGGAAGGCGGCGATCTGGTCGCGGTTCTCCTCGGGCAGCACCGAGCAGGTGGCGTAGAGCAGGGTGCCGCCGGGGCGCAGCAGCGGCCAGAGGTTGTCGAGCAGCCGCGCCTGCAGCGCGGCCAGCGCCTTGATGTCCGAGGGACGGCGCAGGCGCTTGATGTCGGGATGGCGGCGGATCACGCCGCTGCCCGAGCAGGGGGCGTCGAGCAGGATCGCCTCGAAGGGGGTGCCGTCCCACCAGTCGCGGGCGGTGGCGTCGCCGTGGGCTAGGCGCGCGCCCAGGCCCAGGCGCTCCAGAGTGCCCTCTACCCGGGCCAGGCGCTCGGCGTCGCTGTCCACCGCATGCATGTCGATGTCGAACACCTCCAGCAGGTGGGCGGTCTTGCCGCCCGGGGCGCAGCAGGCATCCAACACCCGCGCGCCGGGGCGCGGTGCCAGCACCGGGCCGAGCAGCACCGTGGTGAGCTGGGCAGCCTCGTCCTGAACGCTGACATGACCCTCGGCGAAGCCCGGCAGGTCATGGACGTCGCAGGGCGTCTCCAGGGTGATGCCGTCCGGGGCGTGGGCGCACAGGCGCGCCTCCAGGCCGGCAGCGGCGAGGCGGTCGAGGTAGGCCTCGCGATCGCCGTGGCGGCGGTTGACCCGCAGCGTCATCGGCCCCGGCACGTTGTTGGCCTCGGCCACCGCGCGCCAGTCGTCGGGCCAGGCCTGGCGCAGCGCCTTGAGCAGCCATTTGGGGTGCAGCAGGGCCACGGCGGGGTCGCGGTCGACCTCCGCCTGGAGCGTGCCGGACTCGCGCTGCAGGCGGCGCAGGCAGCCGTTGAGCACCCGGGTAGCCCACTCCTTGCCGAGCAGGCGGGCGGCCCCGGCGGTCTCGCCCACCGCGGCGTGGGCGGGCACCCGCAGGTAGAGCAGCTGGTGGATGCCCAGCAGCAGCAGCGCCTGGATGTCGGCGTCGCGGGCCTTGAAGGGCTTGACCAGCAGCTTGCCGGCCAGCGCCTCGAGGCGCGGCAGGGTGCGGCAGACCCCGAAGCAGAGCGCCTTGAACAGGGCGCGGTCGCGGGTCACCACCTGGTGGTCGTCGAGGCCGGTGAGGGAGCCCTTGCCGGTGATCACCGGCACCAGGGCGCGGGCGGCGGCGGCGCGCACCGCCAGCCCGCCGTCGTTCTCGATGCCCCGGGAGGCGGGGCGGCGGGGCTTGCCGGGAGCGTCGCTCATGCCGGGGTCTCCTCGTCGTGGCGGCCCAGGCGCAGGCCCGGGGGGAAGCGGTCGGCGCGGGCACGCAGCTGCTCGGCGACGGGCAGCGCCTTGCCGCCGGGCAGCTGGGCGCGGGTGACCCTCAGCACCTGGTCACCCGCGGGGCCGCAGGCGATGCGCAGGGCCGTGCCGTCATGGGCCAGCAGGGTGCCGGGGGGAGCCGCCGCCTCGCCGGCGTCGAGCCTGTCCGGCTCGGCCAGCAGCAGGCGCAGGCGGTCGTCGCCCAGGGCGCACCAGGCGACCGGCCAGGGGTTGAAGGCACGCACCCGGGCGGCCAGGGAGTCGGCGGGCTCGCGGAAGTCCAGCTCGGCCTCGGCCTTGGAGAGCTTGGCGGCGTAGGTGACCCCGGCCTCGGGCTGGGGGGTGGCGGCCAGGCCCTCCCCGGCGAGGGCGTCCAGCGCCTCGACGAGCGCCTCGCCGCCCAGCGCGGCCAGGGTGTCGTGGAGCTCCCCACCGGTGGTGGTAGCGGTGATCGGGGTGCGGCGCACGCTCAGCATGTCGCCGGTGTCGAGCCCCTCGTCCATCTGCATGATGGTCACCCCGCTCTCGGTGTCGCCCGCCTCGATGGCACGCTGGATGGGGGCGGCCCCGCGCCAGCGCGGCAACAGCGAGGCGTGGACGTTGAGGCAGCCCAGCCGTGGCGCCTCCAGCACCGCCGGGGGCAGGATCAGGCCGTAGGCCACCACTACCATGACGTCGGCGCCCAGGGCGGCGAGCTCCGCCTGGGACGCGGGATCCCGGAGGCTCTCGGGCTGGTGGACCGGCAGGCCGTGCTCGAGGGCCAGCGCCTTGACCGGGCTCGGCGTCAGCTTGCGGCCGCGACCGGCGGGACGGTCGGGCTGGGTGTAGACCGCGATCACGCGGTGGTGGCTGGCGAGCAGCGCCTTGAGGCTCTCGGCGGCGAATTCGGGGGTGCCGGCGAAGAGGATGTCGAGGGGTCGGGACATGGATCCGGGCCTTGCCAGTGGGCGATGCTCCCATGATAACGGAGCGGACCGGAAACGACGAAGGCCGACGCGGGTGCGTCGGCCTTCGCGGGACATGGCGCCGGGCTCAGGCGCCCTGCATCAGCTTGTGGCGCTTCTGCATCTTCTTCATCACGCGGTCGCGCTTGAGCGGCGACAGGTAGTCGACGAACAGCACCCCCTCGAGGTGGTCGTGCTCATGCTGGATGCAGTGGGCCAGCAGGCCGTCGGCCTCCAGCTCGTAGGGCTTGCCGTCGCGATCCAGCGCCTTGAGGTGCACGCGCAGGGCGCGGGGGACCTCGGCATAGTACTCGGGGATCGACAGGCACCCTTCCTGCATCGGCTCGCGCGCCTCGCCGAGAGGGGTAACCTCGGGGTTGATCAGCACCAGGGGGCTGGTGCGGTCGTCGCTGACGTCCATGACGATCACCCGGCGGTGCACGTCGACCTGGGTCGCCGCCAGGCCGATGCCGCGGGCGTCGTACATGGTCTCCAGCATGTCGTCGACCAGCCGGCGGATCTCGTCATCGACCTCCGCCACGGGCGCCGCCCGGGTGCGCAGGCGCTCGTCGGGATACTCGAGGATGGGTAATTTGGCCATGGCGTTGGATTCACCGTTATGCTGTCATTTACACAATGACACTATTCTAGGGTGTGGCCCCGGCGCCAGACAGCGCCAGATGCACAACATATCGATAACTTCAGACTATACCACGCCGGTGACGTTCCATGGCAGCGGCCGTCGGCACGCGGGGGAGAGCAGGGATGAAGCAGAGACGAGACGGCAGGGTGCGGCGCGGCGTGTTGGGCGCGGCAGCGGCGCTGGGCATGCTGGTGGCCGCCCTGGTCCAGGCGCAGGGGCCCGACTGGGACGACGACCTGCGCCATGATGCGCCGGAGCGCTACACCGTGTTGCGCGGCGACACCCTGTGGGAGATCTCCGGGCGCTTCCTTCACCACCCCTGGCAGTGGCCCGAGGTGTGGCAGGTCAACCCGCAGATCGAGAACCCCCACCTGATCTACCCCGGGGATGTCATCTACCTCTACGACTGCGGCGGCCGGCCCTGCCTGGGCCTGGAGCGCGGTCAGGGGCAGGCCAGGCTCTCCCCGGAGATGCGCACCATCCCCCACCGCGAGGCGATCGAGCCGATCCCGCTGGAGGCGATCCGCCACTTCCTGCGCGAGCATCGCGTGGTGGAGGATCCCGAGGCCCTCGACGAGCTGGCCTATGTGGTGGGCGGCGACGATCGCCGCCTGATGAGCGGCGTGGGTGACCGTCTCTACGCGCGCGGCGAGGTGCCCGGCGGCGGTCGCGTCGCCTTCTACCGCGTGGGCGAGCGCTTCCTCGACCCGGCCAGCGGCGAGCTGTTGGGCCTGGAGCTGGAGAGCGTCGGCCAGGCCCGCCGCGAGCGCCAGGAGGAGGAGATCGCGGTGCTCGAGGTGACTGCCTCGCGCCAGGAGGTTCGCAACGGGGACATCGTGCTGCCGCTGGAGGATCGTGCCCTGGTGACTCAGTTCGTCCCCCGTGCCCCCGAGCGCGAGGTGGAGGGCAGCATCCTGGCGGTGCCCGGCGGGGTGCAGTTCATCGGCCGCCTGCAGGTGGTGGCGCTGGACCGCGGCCGCCGCGACGGCCTCGAGGCCGGCCATGTGCTGATGGTCGAACAGCGCGGGGAACTGGTCAGTGATCCCCGCACCGGCGAGCAGCTGCGCCTGCCGGGGGAGGGCGCCGGCCTGGTGATGGTGTTCCGGCCCTACGAGAAGATGAGCTATGGCCTGGTGATGAAGGCCAGTCGCACCCTCTCCGTGGGCGACCGGATCCACAACCCGCAACGGGCGGTCAGCGCCGCCCTGCGCTGAGGCCACCATGTCGGCGGCGTGGTTGGGCCCCCGGGAGTGGCTGGCGCTGGCCGCGCTGCCCGGGCTCGGGGCCGGTGCCCTGGCCGAGCTGGCCGCCCGTGGGCCGGCCTGGCCCGACGGCTGGCTCGCGGTCCTGCCGCCGCGGTGCGCCAGCGCGCTGCGGCTGTGGCTCGACCACCCCGCCCGCAGCCCCCTTGCCGCCGAGGTGGAGGCGCGCCTGGCCTGGGTCGCTGAGGCCGACAATCGCCACCTGCTCTACCCGGGCCACCCCGCCTGGCCCGAACTGCTCTCCCAGATCCCCGACCCGCCGCCGCTGCTGTGGGCCTGGGGCGACCTCGCCGCCCTCGAGCCGCCGCGCCTGGCCATGGTGGGCGCGCGGCGTGCCACCCGGGAGGGGTTGACCAATGCCGGCGCCTTCGCGCGCGAGCTCGCCGGGCGTGGCTGGTGCGTGGTCAGCGGCATGGCGCTGGGCATCGACGCCGCCGCCCAGCAGGCGGCGCTGGACGCCGGCGGCGCCAGCGTGGCGGTGCTCGGCTGCGGCGTCGACGTGGTCTACCCGCCCCGCCATCATCGCCTGCACCAGCGCCTGCGCGAGCCCGGCGGCCTGCTGCTGGCCGAGCACCCTCCGGGCACCTCGGCCCGGGCTGGCTTCTTCCCGCGCCGCAACCGTATCGTCACCGGCCTCTCCTGCGGGGTGCTGGTGGTGGAGGCGGCCGAGCAGAGCGGTTCGCTGGTCAGCGCCCGGCTGGCCGGCGAGCAGGGGCGTGAGGTGTTCGCCCTGCCGGGCTCGCTCCACAACCCCCAGGCCCGTGGCTGCCTGCGACTGATCCGCGAGGGCGCCGTACTGGTGCGCGAGGTGGACGATATCCTCGCCGAGCTGACCCAGTGGGCCGGCATCGCCCTGGCGCCTTCCTCCGCCGCCGCCGCCGCGGCCGAGGCCCCGGGCGTCCTGGAGGCGCCGGCGCCCTCGAGCGACCCCCTGCTGCGCTGGCTGAGCGGCAGCCCCACCCCGGCCGACACCCTGGTGGGGCTGACCGGGCTGGATGTCGCCGAGTGCCAGCGGCGCCTGCTGGCGCTGGAGCTGGAGGGTCAGGCGGCGCGGGTCGCCGGCGGCTGGGTGCGTCTCTCGGCGCCGTGATAGAATCCTTCGCCGTTGTGCCGCCGCCACGCGAGGAGAGCCGTCCCATGAGCCAGGCCCGCCAGATCGAGCATGCCGTCGCCGCCCTGCGCCGGGGCGGGGTCATCGCCTACCCCACCGAGGCGGTCTGGGGGCTGGGCTGCGATCCCGACGACGACGCGGCGCTGACCCGGCTGCTGCGCCTCAAGCGCCGCGACCCCGCCAAGGGGGTGATCCTGGTGGCGGGCCGCATCGAGCAGTTCGACGCGTGGCTCGAGGGGCTGCCGCCGGAACGGCATGCTCCCCTGGCGGCCAGCTGGCCAGGGCCCAACACCTGGCTGGTGCCGGACAAAGGCCGCAGCCGCGCCCTGGTGCGCGGCGACCATGACCGGGTCGCCCTGCGGGTCAGCGCCCATCCGCTGGTGGCCGCGCTGTGCGACGCCTTCGGTGGCCCCATCGTCTCCACCTCGGCCAACATCGCCAGCGAGCCGCCGGCCATGAGCGCCGAGCAGGTCCGCGCCATCTTCGGCGACGGCCTGGATGCCATCGTCGAGGGCGAGCTCGGCGGCCTCGAACGCCCCAGCACCATCCGCGACCTGGTCAGCGGTCGGGTGCTGCGCGACTGACCGACCCCTTCGCCGCCCGATCCGATCCTTTGCTGCTTCAGGAGCCCCCCTTGGCCGATCCCCGACTCGACCACGTCAAGACCTACCTGCTCGACCTCCAGGAGCGTCTGTGTGAGGCCCTGGCCGCCGCGGACGGCGGCGCCGGCTTCCGTGAGGACGCCTGGGAGCGCCTCGAAGGGGGCGGTGGGCGCTCGCGGGTGATCGAGAACGGGCGGGTGTTCGAGAAGGGCGGGGTCAACTTCTCCCATGTGCACGGCGAGCGGCTGCCGCCCTCGGCGACGGCGGCGCGACCCGAGCTCGCCGGGCGCAGCTTCCATGCGGTGGGGGTCTCCTGGGTGCTGCACCCGGAGAATCCCCACGTCCCCACCAGTCACGGCAACGTACGCTTCTTCATCGCCGAGAAGGCGGGGGAGGCGCCGGTGTGGTGGTTCGGCGGCGGCTTCGACCTGACCCCCTTCTACCCGTTGCACGAGGATGTGGTGCACTGGCACCGGGTGGCCAGGGACGCCTGCGCCCCCTTCGGCGACGACGTCTACCCGCGCTTCAAGGCCTGGTGCGACGACTACTTTTACCTGAAGCATCGCGACGAGACCCGCGGCGTGGGGGGGCTCTTCTTCGACGACCTCAACGACGGGGGGTTTGAGCGCTGCTTCGCCTTCCAGCGCGCCGTGGGGGACGCTTTCCTGGATGCCTACCTGCCCATCGTGGCCAGGCGCCGTGAGACCCCCTTCGGCGAGCGCGAGCGCGACTTCCAGCTCTACCGCCGGGGGCGCTACGTGGAGTTCAACCTGGTGTGGGACCGCGGCACCCTGTTCGGGCTGCAGAGCGGCGGTCGCACCGAGTCGATCCTGATGTCGATGCCGCCCCTGGCGCGCTGGGCGTACGACTGGCACCCCGAGCCCGGCAGCCCCGAGGCGGCGCTCTACGATCACTATCTTCGCCCCCGTGACTGGCTCGGCGAGGACGACGAGGAGACCCCATCATGACGGATCGTTATTGCGTGTTCGGCCACCCCGTCGGCCACTCGAAGTCGCCGGCCATCCATGCCGCCTTCGCCGCGCAGACCGGCGAGCCCATCGAGTACACCGCCATCGAGGCGCCGCTGGATGACTTCGCCGGGGCCTGGCGGCGCTTCACCGCCGAGGGGGGGCGCGGTGCCAACGTCACCGTGCCCTTCAAGGAGGAGGCCTTCCGGCTGTGTGACACCCTCAGCGAGCGCGCCCGCCGCGCCGGTGCGGTTAACACCCTGATCCTCGGCGGCAACGGCCTGACGTACGGTGACACCTCCGACGGCGTGGGGCTGGTGCGTGACCTGGTCGGCCACGGCGTCGCCCTGCGAGGCGCGCGGGTGCTGGTGCTGGGCGCGGGGGGCGCGGTGCGCGGCGTGCTCGAGCCGCTGCTGGCCGAGGCGCCGGCGAGCCTGTTCGTGGCCAACCGCACCGCGGAGAAGGCCGCGGGGCTGGCCGCCGACTTCCATGACCTGGGCGAGATCGAGGGCGGCGGCTTCGATGCCGTGGCCGGGCCCTTCGACCTGGTGATCAACGGCACCAGCGCGAGCCTCGCCGGCGACCTGCCACCGCTGCCCGACGACCTCTTCGCCCCGGGTGCCACCGCCTACGACATGATGTATGGGGCCGAACCCACCGTCTTCCTGCGCTGGGCCGCCGTGCGCGGCGCGCGTCCCCTCGACGGCCTCGGCATGCTGGTGGAGCAGGCGGCGGAGTCCTTCTTCCAGTGGCGCGGCAAGCGCCCCGAGACGGCCCCGGTGCGGGAGCGGCTACGCCAGGCCCTGTGACCCCGGCGGCGCCCTTCAGCGCCTCTTGGTATAGAGCCCCGCCATGCACAGCGCCAGGCCGGCCAGCGACACCAGCATGCCGCCGTTGACCAGCCAGGGGGCCCGGTCGAGCCACGAGACGAAGGGTTGGGGCGTCTCCCGGCAGACCCCCGCCAGGTAGTCCCAGTGGCCGCCGGCGAGGACGCACTCCCGCACGCTCGCATACTCCCAGAAGTAGACCCCCATCAGCACCAGCATGGGGGCGATCAGCAGCAGCAGTCCCAGTCTCAGCATCGCCTCAGGGCCTCGGGCAGTCGGGGGTACGGCCGGCCTGGCGGGCGCGCTCATAGCGAGCCAGGGCCTCGTCCATGCGCGCCTGCAGGTCCTGGGTGCGCTGGCCGTGGCTGGGGTGGCTGGAGAGCCAGGCCGGCGGCTGCGCACCGCCCTGGGCGCTCATGTTCTCCCACAGCGCCAGGCTGGCGCGGGGATCGAAGCCGGCGTCGGCCATCAGGAAGAGGCCCAGCTCGTCTGCCTCGCTCTCGTGGCGCCGCGAGAAGGGCATCAGGATGCCGTACTGGGCACCCATGCCCAGCGCGCCCATCAGCTGCTGACCGCCCGCCCCCTCCAGGCCCGCGGCCGAGGAGAGCACCGAGAGCCCCAGCTGGGTGGCGGTCTGGGTCGAGACCCGCTCGTTGGCATGGCGTGCCAGCACGTGGGTGATCTCGTGGCCGACCACCGCGGCCAGCTGGTCCTGGTTGCGGGCGACCTCCAGCAGGCCGGTGTTGACCCCCATGTAGCCGCCGGGCAGGGCGAAGGCGTTGGCCGCCTCGTCGCGGAACACGCGGATCTGCCAGTTCTCGGCCTGGCGCTGCTCGGGCGGCAGCGCGCGTACCAGGGCGTCGGCCACGCACTGCACGTAGCGCTGGAGGCTGCCGCCCACCATGGGGCGCTCCTGCTGGTACTGTTGGAAGGCCTGGGCGCCCATCTGGTCGAGCTGGGCGTCGGAGGCCAGGGTCAGCCGCTGGCGGCCGGTGGGGGAGGTGGTACAGGCGGCCAGGGTCAGGCACAGGGCGCCGACGGCGAGGGGCGTGATCCAGCGCATGGGGGTCTCCTTGTGGGGCGGTGGCATCCAGTCGGGTAAGACGCTGGACGGGCGTCCGAGTTCGCCACAAGATACCCGGAACGCCTGCAAGGTCAACCACTGACACGGTGTGCCTGATGGCATGAGGCTTCTCCGGCGACAGGCCTGCGAGGGGGCGCTGTGAACCCCTCCCTGGGCGCTACCGATGCCATCCCTGGCATAGGACCCCCTCTTCGGCCTGTCCCCGGCGCCTCATGCGGTCTGTGCGCCGACATCGACATGGAGAAGGAGAGAAACATGGACGCCGAGCTGTCGCGTCGCCTGCTGCACCTGTTGGATCGCGTCGAGCACTGGCTGCCGCCGGCCCCGGTGGAGGTGGACTGGTCGCGGGACGTGGCCGCGCTGTGGCAGCGCCACGCCCTGGGTGGCCGCCTGCTGCCGGTGCCGCCCCGGGATGCGCTGAGCCTGGACGACCTGCTGGGCATCGAGCGCCAGAAGCTGGCGCTGGTGGACAACACTCGCGCCTTCCTGCAGGGCCATCCGGCCAACCACGCCCTGCTGTGGGGCTCCCGGGGCAGCGGCAAGTCGTCGCTGATCCGCGCCCTGCTAAACAGCCTGGCCGATGAGGGCCTGCGCCTGGTGCAGGTCGACCGTCACGACCTCGCCAGCCTGCCGATGCTGGTGGAGCAGCTGCGCCATCAGGATCACCGCTTCGTGGTCTACTGCGACGACCTCTCCTTCGAGGGGCATGACGACGCCTACAAGGCGCTCAAGAGCGTGCTGGATGGCGCCCTGACCGGGCCGCCGCCCAACGTGCTGCTCTACGCCACCTCCAACCGCCGCCATCTGCTGCCGGAATCGATGAGCGACAACGAGGGCTCGCGGCTGGTGGGCGACGAGCTGCACCACGGCGACGCCGTGGAGGAGAAGATCTCGCTCTCCGACCGCTTCGGGCTGTGGCTGGGCTTCCACCCCTTCAACCAGGACGTCTACCTGGAGGCGTGCTGCCACTGGGTCACCCAGCTGGGCCGGCGCGAGGACTGGAACGCCGAGGCGCGCGCCGAGGCGGTCCGCTTCGCCACCCTGCGCGGCGGGCGCAGCGGTCGCGGCGCCTGGCAGTTCGCCACCCAGTGGGTGGGCCGCCGGCGCCTTCACGGTCGCTAGGAGCCTGTCGGGCTTACGTCAAACCCGACAGGCTCCTGGCTGCCGATACGACGCCGCCCCGGGGATGCCGGGGCGGGTCGGGCGTTGCAAGTGTCGGGTCTGGGATCAACGGCGGCTCCTGCGCGCCTCCTTGGTGCGGCCCAGCTCGCGCTGCTTGGCCTTCTCGCGGTCGCTGGCGCCGGCCAGCCTGTCGTAGGGGTTCTTGCCGGAGCGGAACTCGAAGCGCATCGGGGTACCGCGCACCTTGAGCACCTTGCGGAAGGTGTTGGTCAGGTAGCGCCGGTAGGCCTCGGGCAGCGACTCGGTCTGGTTGCCGTGGACCACGATGATCGGCGGGTTGCTGCCGCCCTGGTGGGCCATGCGCAGCTTGATGCGCCGGCCGCGCACCATGGGCGGCTGGTGCGCCTCGGTGGCGTCCTGGAGGATAGTGGTCAGGCGATTGGTGGACCAGTGGGCGTTGGCCGAGGCGAAGGCGCGCTCGATGGAGGGGTAGAGGTCGCCCACCCCGGTGCCGTGCAGCGCCGAGATGAAGTGCAGGTCGGCATAGTCGGCGAAGCCCAGGCGGCGCTTGATCTCCGCGCGCATCCTCTCCTTCGCCTCGCTCTCCAGGCCATCCCACTTGTTCACCGCCAGCACCAGGGCACGGCCGGTGGTCAGCACGTAGTCGAGCAGGTGCAGGTCCTGCTCCACCAGCCCCGAGCGCGCATCCAGCACCATGATGGCGACATGGCACTCCTTGATCGCCTCCAGGGTCTTGATGATGGAGAACTTCTCGGCCACCTCGCGGACGTTCTTGCGGCGGCGTACCCCGGCGGTGTCGACCAGCACATAGGGCTTGCCGCGGCGCTCGAAGGGGATCTCGATGGCGTCGCGGGTGGTGCCCGCCTCGTCGAACACCACCACCCGCTCCTCGCCCAGCAGGCGGTTGACCAGGGTCGACTTGCCTACGTTGGGGCGGCCGATCACGCCGATGCGGATGCCCTTGGTGCCGGTATCCGCCGGGATGCTCTCGTCGCGCTCCGGGAAGGGGGCGAGCACCTCGTCGATCAGCGAGGTGACATTGCGGCCGTGGGCGGCGGCGATGGGCCGCGGCTCACCCAGGCCCAGCTCCCAGAACTCGGCGGTGGCGCTGTCCTCGTCGAGGCCGTCGGTCTTGTTGACCACCAGCCAGGTCTTCTTCTGGTTGACCCGCAGGTGGTTGGCGATGGCCTCGTCGGCCACGCTCAGCCCGGCCCGGGCGTCCACCAGGAACAGCACGATGTCGGCCTCGTCGATGGCGGCCAGCGACTGCTCGGCCATGGCCGCGTCGATGCCGGCCTCGTCGCCGCTGATGCCACCGGTGTCGATCACCGTGTAGGCCTTGCCGCCGAGCACGCCGTTGCCGTACTTGCGGTCCCGGGTCAGGCCCGGGAAGTCGGCCACCAGGGCGTCACGGGAGCGGGTCAGGCGGTTGAACAGGGTCGACTTGCCCACGTTGGGGCGGCCGACCAGGGCGATCACGGGTGTCATCGAATTTCCAGGGTCTCGAGGGTGCCGTCATTGGCCAGCACATGGATGCGGTTGCCGTCGGTGACCGGGCGCACGCCGATGCCGGAGCCGTCGATGCGCTCGCGGCCCACCATCTCGCCGCTGCGGGCGTCGATCAGGTGCAGGTAGCCCTCGAAGTCACCGAACACCAGCTTGCCGTCGGCGAAGGCCGGCGCGGTGGGTCGGCGGCCCTCCAGGTCGGCGTTGCGCCACACCTCCTCGCCGCTGTCGGCGGCCAGGGCCAGGATGCGGCCCGACTCCTCCACCACGAACAGGAAGTCGCCCACCACGATGGGGGTGTGGTAGCTGGAGAGCTCGCGGGCCCACAGCGGCTCGCCGCGGGTCGCCTCCAGGGCCACCAGGCGGCCGTTGTAGCTGGTCACGAAGAGGCGACCGTCGGGGGTCAGCACCGGCTGGGCGGCCAGGTCCACCAGGCGTTCGATGTCGCTGCGGCCCTGGGCCAGGGCGATGCGACGCTCCCACAGCGGTTGGCCGTTGCGGTTGTCCAGGGAGACCAGGCGGCCGTTGGCGAAGCCGGCAAAGGTGACCGGGTCGATGGTCATGGGGGTGCCGGTGCCGCGCAGGGTCAGCGAGGGCAGGTTGGCCTGGTAGCTCCAGCGCTGGGTGCCGCTAGCGCGGTCCAGGGCGGTGATGGTGCCGTCGACGCTCTGCACGATCAGCAGCTGCTGGTTGGGCTGGGGGGCCGCGAGCACCTCGCTGGGCACCCGGGCACGCCAGCGGACGCTGCCGTCGCGCTGGCTCACCGCCAGCACTTCGCCGTTGCGGGTACCCAGGTAGACGTCACCGGCCACCGCGGTCAGGGCGCTGGAGATCGGCGCCTCGAGGTCTACCTCCCAGCGGGTATCGCCGTCGTCGGCGTCGAAGGCGAACAGCTCGCCGCGGTAGTCGGCGGCGAACAGGGTGTCGCCGTCGCGGGACGGGGCGATGGGGTAGGCGGCGCGGCCCAGGCCGTCGCCGGCGCCTTCGCGCCACACGCTGGACAGCACCGCGCTCGGCTCGAAGTCGCCAAGTTCCTTGGGCGGATACTCCGGCTCCACGGCGTTGCCGGCGCAGCCGGCCAGCAGGGTCAGGCCCGCCAGGGCGGCGATCAGGAAGGTCGGTTTCATGAGTCCAGTCCCTGGTTGTCGGGGCCTGCTGCCAGGCCCAGGTTATCGAGCTTGAGCTGCACGCCGTAGAGCGGCTGGTCGTTGGCCTCGGCCAGCGACAACGCTTCCTGCCAGGCCGCGGCGGCATCGGCCTCGCGCCCCAGGGCATGCAGGGCATCGCCGCGCACGGCGGCGCGCTGGGCGGCCAGCGCCTCGGGCACGCCCTCCTCGAGGGTGGCGAGCGCCGCCTCGGCGTCCTCGTCGGCGACCTGCAGGCGAGCCAGGCGCAGGCGAGCCAGGCCGGCCACGTAGTCGGCCTGGGCCTGGTCGATCAGCGCCTCGAGGCTGGCGCGGGCACCGGCGAGGTCACCCTCGGCCACCGCCAGGCGCGCATCCAGCAGGCGTGCCAGGTCGGCGTAGAGGGTCTCGCCATGCTCATCGACGATCTCCGCCGCCAGGGCGCGACCCTCGCCGGGGTTGGCGATCTCCGGGTTCGCGCCGCCGGTCAAGTTGACCAGCTGCTGGTAGCGCATGGAGGCGGCGGTGGCCTGGTTCTCCTGGTAGCCCTGCCAGGCGTTCCAGCCCACCACGCCGGCCACGGCGATGGCCGCACCGGCGACCAGCGAGAGGCCGTTCTCCTTCCACCAGCGCTTGATGGCCTCGACCTGTTCTTCCTCGGTTCTCAGCTCCGCCATGGGCGGTCTCCTTGTGTGTCCGGTGGGGCGTCAGGCCAGCAGCTCGCGCAGCGTCTCGGCCAGCGCCGCCTGGGGCAGGCTCTGCTGGTCGCGCTCCTCGCGCAGGAACTTCAGCGTCGCGCTGGCTTCGGCCAACTCATCCTCGCCCAGCAGCAGGGCCAGACGGGCGCCGCTGCGATCGGCCTTCTTCATGCGGCTCTTGAAGCTGCCGCCGCCGCAGTGGAGCTGGGCGCGCAGCCCGGGCAGCTCGCCACGCAGGCGCTCCGCCAGCTGCAGGGCGGTCCCGGTGGCGGCGTCGTCCATGGGCAGCACGTAGAGGTCGAGCTCGCCGCGGGCGGCATCGGGGATCAGCTCTAGGGTCTCGAGCAGCAGGACCAGTCGCTCGATGCCCATGGCGAAGCCCACCGCCGTGGTCGGCTTGCCGCCCAGCTGCTCCACCAGGCCGTCATAGCGGCCGCCGGCGCACACCGTGCCCTGGCTGCCCAGCGCCGTGGTGGTCCACTCGAAGACGGTGCGGCCGTAGTAGTCCAGGCCGCGCACCAGCCGCGGGTTGATCACGTAGTCGATGCCGGCGGCGTCGAGCAGCCCACAGAGGGTCTCGAAGTGCTCCCGGGAGGCGTCGTCCAGGTGGTCGAGCAGGCGCGGCGCGCCGGCCAGCATCTCGGCCATCTCGGGGTTCTTGGAGTCGAGGATGCGCAGCGGGTTGCTGGCCAGCCGCCGGCGCGAGTCCTCGTCGAGCACCTCGCGATGCTCCTCGAAGTAGGCGACCAGCCGCTCGCGGTAGGCGGCGCGGGCCTCCGCGGAACCCAGCGAGTTGAGCTCCAGGGTGACGTGCTCCATCAGGCCCAGTTCGCGCCACAGCCGCGCCGAGAGCAGGATCACCTCGGCATCGATGTCCGGCCCCTCGAGGCCGAAGCTCTCCACGCCGACCTGGTGGAACTGGCGGTAGCGGCCCTTCTGGGGGCGCTCGTGGCGGAACATCGGGCCCTGGTACCAGAGGCGCTGGGTCTGGTTGTGCAGCAGGCCATGCTCCATGGCGGCGCGTACGCAGCTCGCCGTGCCCTCGGGGCGCAGGGTGAGGCTGTCACCGTTGCGGTCCTCGAAGGTGTACATCTCCTTCTCGACGATGTCGGTGACCTCGCCGATGGAGCGCGCGAACAGGGCGGTCTGCTCGACGATGGGGGTGCGGATCTCGGCGTAGCCGTAGCGCGCCATCAGGGTGCGCACGCGGCCCTCGAAGTACTGCCACAGTGGCGACTGCTCGGGGAGCAGGTCGTTCATGCCGCGGATGGCCTGGATCTTCTTCTTACTGGTATCGGACTTGCTCAACGATGGCTCCTTGGTGGGTGCCGGCGACTCAGGCGTCGCGGGCGATCACGTCCTTTTCGGCCTGCTCCTTCTCGCGCACCTTGTCGCGGATCAGCCGCTCGAGGTCGTCGACCAGGTGGTCGTTGCGCAGCTTGGAGGCGGGCTTGCCGTCGAGGTAGACGAGGTTGGCCGGCGAGCCGCCGGTGAGGCCCACATCGCTCTCCTTGGCCTCGCCGGGGCCGTTGACCACGCAGCCGATCACCGAGACGTCGAGCGGGGTCATGATGTCCTCGAGGCGCTCCTCCAGGGCGTTCATGGTGCCGATGACGTCGAAGTTCTGGCGCGAGCAGCTGGGGCAGGCGATGAAGTTGATGCCCTTGCTGCGCAGGCGCAGGCTCTTGAGCATGTCGAAGCCGACCTTGATCTCCTCGACGGGATCGGCGGCCAGCGACACGCGGATGGTGTCGCCGATGCCGTCCATCAGCAGCATGCCGAGGCCGATGGAGGACTTGACGGTGCCCGAGCGCAGCCCGCCCGCCTCGGTGATGCCGAGGTGCAGCGGCTGCTCGATGCGGCCGGCCAGGTCGCGGTAGGCGGCCACCGCCATGAAGACGTCGGAGGCCTTGACGCTGACCTTGAAGTCGGGGAAGTCGAGGCGGTCGAGGTGGTCGATATGGCGCATGGCCGACTCCACCAGGGCCGCCGGGGTGGGCTCGCCGTACTTCTTCTGCAGGTCCTTCTCCAGGGAGCCTGCATTGACGCCGATGCGGATCGGGATGCCGTTGTCGCGGGCGGCGGAGACCACCGCGCGCACGCGATCCTCGCGGCCGATGTTGCCGGGGTTGATGCGCAGGCAGTCGACGCCGAGCTCGGCGACGCGCAGGGCGATCTTGTAGTCGAAGTGGATGTCGGCGACCAGCGGGACCGCGACCTCGCGCTTGATGCGCCCGAAGGCCTCGGCGGCCTCCATGCTCGGCACCGAGACGCGCACGATGTCGGCGCCGGCGGCCTCCAGCTGGCGGATCTGGGCCACGGTGGCGGCGACATCCAGGGTGTCGGTGTTGGTCATGCTCTGCACCGAGATGGGGGCGTCGCCCCCGACGGCGACCTTGCCGACATGGATCTGGCGCGACTTGCGACGGACGATGGGGGATTGTGCGTGCATGGTGACGGAATCATTCTCCCAGGGTGAAGCGGGCGACATTGTTGGCGCCGGCGCGCGCGCCGAGGTCAATGCTCTCGCCCCGCCAGACCAGCTCGACGCCGGTGGCGTTGCCCACGGTCAGACGGAAGGGTGGCTCGCCTTCGACGCTGGCCGTGGTGCCGGGTTCCTGCAGGCCGACGAAGACGCGCTGGTTGTTGGCGTCGAAGATCTCGGTCCAGGACTGTTCGTTGAAGGTCAGCTCCAGGCGGCGCGGGTCGACGGCCTCGTCGGCAGCCGGCTCGGGGGTGGTCGCCTGCACCGCGGTGGCGGCATCCGGCGTGGCGGCGTTTTCGGCGACTGGCGCCTCACCCGCGGTGGCCTCTTCGGGGGTTGCCGCGGCGCCGGTGGTTTCGGCCGTCGCGGGCTCGGCATCGAGGGCGTCGGCGGCGGGGTCGACGCTGGCCTCCGGCGCCTCCTCGGGCAGCGGCGGCAGGCTCTCGGGCTCGGCGGTGGCGGCCGGCGCGGCGTCGCCGCCCACCAGGCGGTCGACCGACACCGGGTCGCTGTCGCCGAGGCCGGGCGGCTCGTTGCCGCCGCGGCTCTGCCACCACATCAGGGTGAGGCCGATCAGGCCGGCCAGCACCAGCAGGGTGACCAGTCGGAAGAGCCAGGCGCCGAGCCGCGAGGGGGGCTTGGTGACCTGCACCGGGGCGACCCGGCGCTGGGCAGCGTCCTCGCTGCCGAAGCGGGCGCGGTAGGCGTCCAGCACCGGGGCATCGTCGATGCCCAGCAGGTGGGCATAGGCGCGCAGGTAGCCCCGCCGGTAGGTGGCGATGGGCACCTCCTCGTAGCTGTCCTGCTCCAGGCCGCGGATCACCGCCGGCCGCAGGTTGAGCGCGTTGGCCACCTCGGTGAGCGAGAGGCCCTGTTGCTCGCGCTCGCGCCTCAGCTGCTCGCCGGGCGAGGCCGAGGCGTCAGCGTGCAGGTCCGGTTCGTGGGTGTCGCTCATGGCGGCGCATCCTTCGGTGGTGGTCTCGGGTCGGGACGCTAGGGGCGCCCCTCCAGCTGTTGGGTATAGAAGGCGGCGGTGGCCCGGTCGCCCTGGGCGCGGGCGATGTCACTGGCCAGGCGCAGCGCCTCGGGTCGCGGGCCTGCCAGGCGCATGAAGGCCTCGATCTGGGTCCGCGCCCGGGGCAGGTTGCCGGCGCTGTACTCGAGCTCCGCCAGGGTGAAGTAGCTGCGCGGCGCCCGGGGGTCGATCTCCTGGGCGCGCTGCAGGCTGGCGCGCGCCGCGCCGACCTCGCCGAGCTCCAGGCGGCACTGCCCCAGGTTGGCGAACAGCTGGGCGCGGTTGGGGTACTGGGCGTCCGTGGAGGCCCGCTCGAGCTGCTCGCACGCCTCGCGCACGCGGCCCTGGTCGTACAGGAAGGCGGCGTAGTTGTTGCGCCCCCGGGTGAAGTCGGGGCTCGCGGCGAGCGCCTTTCGGAAGGTCTCGTCGGCCAGCTGTCCCTCTCCCTGGCGCTGGTAGACCATGGCCATGGCCTGGAGCGCCTCGGGGTCGTCGGGGGCGATCTCCAGGGCGCGATCCAGGGCCCCCATGGCGCGGCGCAGGTTGTTGCGCTCCAGGTAGGCGACGCCGAGCTGGGTGTAGGCGTCGGCGGGGCTGGCCTCGCTGTCGCCGCCGGCGATGCCCTGGGGCTGGGTGGCACAGCCGGCCAGCCACAGCGCGCCGAGCAGGGCGATGGCGGGCAGCAGCGGGCGTGCGGGCGTGCGGCGGGTCATGGACTCCTCCCCAGGGTCGACGGGCTCCCTCCGGCGGCGTGCCGCGGGCTGACGGAGGCCGGGGGGAGACAGGGCCTGCCCATCAAAGCGCTGTGCCCGGTTGAAGTCAAGGCGGCCCCCGCTCAGTCGGCGTCGATCTGGATGGACTGGATATAGCGGGCGTGGCGCTTGGTGCGGTCCTTCACCCGACCCACCAGCTGGCCGCAGGCGGCGTCGATGTCGTCGCCCCGGGTGGAGCGGATCGGCGCCGTGTAGCCCAGCTCGTACAGCCACTGCTGGAAGCGCATCACCTGGTTGCGCGAGGGCTTCTCGTAGCCGGAGTGGGGGAAGGGGTTGAAGGGGATCAGGTTGATCTTGCACGGCAGCTCGCGCAGCAGCTCGGCGAGCTGGCGGGCGTGCTCCTGCTGGTCGTTGACGTCCTTGATCACCGTGTACTCGATGGTGACCATGCGGGTGTCGTCGCACTTGGCCAGGTAGCGGTGGCAGGCGTCCAGCAGGGTGCGGATGTTGTACTTGCGGTTGAGCGGCACCAGCTCGTTGCGCAGCTCGTCGTTGGCGGCGTGCAGCGAGATGGCCAGGCTCACGTCGAGCTCGTCGCCGAGTTTGTCGAGCATCGGCACCACCCCGGAGGTGGAGAGGGTGACGCGGCGCTTGGAGAGGCCGTAGCCGTTGTCGTCGAGCATCAGCTTCATGGCCGGCACGACGTTGTCGTAGTTGAGCAGCGGTTCGCCCATGCCCATCATCACCACGTTGGTGACCGGGCGGTTGGCGGTGTCCTTGCGCGGGCCCACGCTGCGCTGGGCGACCCACACCTGGCCGATGATCTCGGCGGCGGTGAGGTTGCGCTGGAAGCCCTGCTTGCCGGTGGAGCAGAAGCTGCAGTCCAGCGAGCAGCCCACCTGGGAGGAGACACACAGGGTGCGGCGCTTGCCGTTGTCGGCGGGGATCAGCACCGTCTCCACGTAGCTGCCATCCTCGACCTCCAGCACCCACTTGCGGGTACCGTCGCTGGAGGTGCCCTCGTAGACCACGCCCGGACCGCGGATCTCGGCGACCTCCTCGAGTCTGGCGCGCAGCGCCTTGGAGAGGTTGGTCATGGCCGCGAAGTCGTCACAGCCCTCGTGGTGGATCCACTTCATCACCTGGGCGGCACGGAACTTCTTCTCGCCGATGGAGAGGAAGAAGGCTTCCATCTCCTCGCGGGACATGCCGAGCAGGTTGGTCTTCTGGGGTGCGGTATCAGCGGTCATGGCGGTCAGCGGGTCTGGAGTAGGGGTGGCGGGGGCAGGGCCCCCGCCGGGCAAGGAGAGCTACCAGAGGAAACGGCTGATTTATGTCGCGAGCGAAGGGAGGTTGGTCGCCGCCGGAGCGGAGAAACCGGAGCCTATGCGGTACTAGGTGAGGATTTCGAGCACCGCCGGCGACCAAGATATCGAGCGCAGCAATAAACCAGTGTTTCCTCAGCGCGGGCAGATCTCGTCGGCACTGAAGAAGTAGGCGATCTCGCGCTCGGCGGACTCGGGGGAGTCGGAGCCGTGCACGGCGTTGGCGTCGATGGTCTCGGCGAAGTCGGCGCGGATGGTGCCCGGCGCGGCTTCCTTGGGGTTGGTGGCGCCCATCAGCTCGCGGTTCTTGGCGATGGCATCCTCGCCCTCGAGCACCTGCACCACCACCGGGCCGGAGGTCATGAAGCCGACCAGGTCCTTGAAGAAGGGACGCTCCTTGTGCTCGGCGTAGAAGCCGCCGGCCTTGTCGTCGTCGAGCTTGAGCATCTTGGCGGCGACGACCTGCAGGCCGGCCTTCTCGAAGCGCGAGATGATCTCGCCGATGGCGTTCTTGGCGACGGCGTCGGGCTTGATGATGGACAGGGTGCGCTGGGTAGCCATGGGCATGTCTCCAGAGGGAATGAACGAAGGGGTGAAGGATAGCGCCGCGCCGCCCTCGGGCTTGGGGAAGCGAGGGCGGCGCGGCGATCAGGGTGATGCGGTTCGGCGATGCGCCGACTGGGCCGGGATTATAGCGCCCCGCGGCGGCGTTGAACAATCGTCGCCGATGGCGAGGCGCGCTGCGCCTCGGGTCGCGGGAGTGCCGTGACGCTAGACGCTGAAGCTCTCGCCGCAGCCGCACTGGTCCTTAACGTTGGGGTTGTTGAAGCGGAAGTAGCGGTTGAGGCCCTCGTTGACGTAGTCGACCTCGCTGCCGTCGAGCATCTCCAGGGCATCCGGGGCGACGAAGACCTTGACCCCGTGCTCCTCGAAGCAGGTGTCGTCATTGGCCGCCTCGTCGGCGAAGTCGAGCACGTAGCTGTAGCCGGAGCAGCCGCTGGGCTTGACCGAGACGCGCAGGCCCAGGCCCTGGCCGCGCTCGGCCAGCACCCGGCGGATCTGCTCGGCGGCGGCGTCGGTGATGGTGAGGTGCGCCATGGTCGTGACTCCTGTGAGTGGGTGCGGTCAGGGGGGCGTCAGATCGCCCGGCGGCGCAGGCCGGTCAGGGCGTGACGCAGGGCCGCAAGGGCCCGGTCGATGTCGGCCTCGGTGGTGAAGCGGCCGAAGCTGAAGCGCAGCGAGGCGAGTGCCAGGGGGCGCGGCAGGCCGATGCCCTTCAGCACGTAGGACGGCTCGACGCTCGCCGAGTTGCAGGCCGAGCCGGTGGAGAGCGCGATATCGCGCAGCGCCATCAGCAGCGACTCGCCCTCAACCCCCTCGAAGGCGAGGTTGAGGATGTTGGGCACGGCGGCCTCCACCAGGGTGTTGCGATGGATGCCGTCGAGGTCGGCGAGCCCCGCGAGCAGGCGGTCGCGCAGCGCGGTGATGCGCGCCTGGTCGGCCTCGCCCTCGGCCCCGGCCAGGGCGAAGGCCTCGCCCATGCCGACGATCTGGTGGGTAGGCAGGGTGCCGGAGCGCATGCCGCGCTCGTGGCCGCCGCCATGGATCAGCGCCTCGACGCGGATGTCCGGGTGGCGCCTGACGAAGAGGGCGCCGACGCCCTTGGGGCCGTAGGCCTTGTGCCCGGAGAGCGACATCAGGTCGATCCCCAGACGCTCCACGTCGAGGTCGATGCGACCCACGGCCTGGGCGGCGTCGACATGGAAGGCGGCGCCGCCGGCGTGGGCCACCTCGGCCAGCGCGGCGAGGTCGTGGATCACCCCCAGCTCGTTGTTCACCGCCATCAACGACACCAGCACGGTGTCCTCGCGCAGCGCCTCGCGCAGCTGCTCCGGGGTCACCCGGCCGTCCTGTCCCGGGGTCAGCCAGGTGACCTCGAAGCCCTCGGCCTCCAGGGCCTCGGCGGTGTCCACCACCGCCTTGTGCTCGATCACCGAGGTGATCAGGTGGCGCCCGCGGTGGCGGTTGGCGCGCAGGAAACCGGTCAGCGCCAGGTTGTCGGCCTCGGTGGCGCCGCTGGTCCAGACGATCTCGCGCGGGTCGGCGCCGATCAGGTCGGCCACCTGGCGACGCGCGCTCTCCACCGCCTGCTCCGCCTGCCAGCCGAGCATATGGCTGCGCGAGGCGGGATTGGCGAAGATGCCGTCGAGGGTCAGGTAGCCCGCCATCGTCTCGGCGACCCGGGGGTCGACGGGGGTGGTGGCGGCGTAGTCGAGATAGACGGGTGTGGTCATGGCCTTGGAATGTCTCGGGTTCGGCCTGGCGATCAGGGCGCCGAGGCGAGGATGCCGTCGTCGCCATGACGACGGCGCTGGCGGCCGGCGATCCGCTGGACCTCCTGGCGGCCGGCCAGCTGGCCCAGGGTGACGCCGTCGAGGAAGCCGTGTATCTGTTCCGACAGCTCGATCCACAGGTGGTGGGTGAGGCAGGTGTCACCCTGCTGGCAGTCGGACAGCCCGCCGCAGCGGGTGGCATCCACGGACTCGTCGACGGCGTCGATCACCCGGGCCACCGAGATCGCCTCCGGCGCCCGGGCCAGCAGGTAGCCGCCACCGGGGCCGCGCACGCTCTCCACCAGGCCGGCGCGGCGCAGCCGTGCGAACAGCTGCTCGAGGTAGGAGAGCGAGATCTCCTGCCGGCGCGAGATGTCGGCCAGGCAGACGGGGCCGTGCTGGGCATTCATCGCCAGGTCGAGCATGGCGGTGACGGCGTAGCGTCCCTTGGTGGTCAGGCGCATGGCGTCCTCGGCGCCGCCTGGGCGGCGTTGGGTAAGCGTCGGCTCCGGGGGGGAGCGGTCGAACTGACCGTGCATTATGGGAAAGACCCAGTGGCATGGTCAACCATTAGCTGTGGCCTCAGGGCAATCGCAGATGGAAGCACCGCTCAAGGCTTTCCCGGCGACAGGCCTGCGAGGGGGCGCTGTGAACCCGTCCCTGGGCGCTACCGATGCCATCCCTGGCATAGGACCCCCTCTTCGGCCTGTCCCCGGCGCCTTTCGCTATTGCCGCATGGATAACTGCTTTAGCCTTTGGGGTGCCCTAGCCCCGTCGCTCCCCTTCGCCGGCCTTCGCGGTCGCCTCGGTGGCCGGGGCCTTCTCCGGCATCTTGCAGGCGTCGTCGAGCACCTCGGCGAAGTCCTCGTCGCGCAGCTCCGGCAGCTCGCCCTCGCGGTAGCTGGCATCCACCTTGCGCAGGGTCTGGCACATGCGCTCCAGGCGCTCGTCCACGGCGTGCATGTGGTCGAGCATCGCCTGGATGGAGCGGGCCACCGGGTCGGGCATGTCCTCGCTGACGCCATAGGCATCGAAGCCGAACTTGCGGCGGATCGCCTCGCGGCGCTCGGGGTCCACCTCCAGCGACTCGGCGGCATCGGGGTCGGCGCGCTTGACGATCTTGCCGGGGATCCCCACCACGGTGGCGCCGGCCGGCACCTCCTTGGTGACCACGGCGTTGGAGCCGATCTTGGCGCCGGCGCCGACGCTGAAGGGCCCGAGGATCTTGGCGCCGGCGCCGACGATCACGCCATCCTCCAGGGTGGGGTGGCGCTTGCCCTTGTTCCAGCTGGTGCCGCCCAGGGTCACCCCCTGGTAGAGGGTGACGTCGTCGCCCACCTCGGCGGTCTCGCCGATCACCACGCCCATGCCGTGGTCGATGAAGAAGCGTCGGCCGATGGTGGCGCCGGGGTGGATCTCGATGCCGGTGAGCCAGCGCGAGAAGGTGGAGAGGCTGCGCGCCAGCCAGCACAGGTTGGCGCGCCACAGGCGGTGGCTGAGCCGGTGGATCAGCAGGGCATGCAGGCCCGGGTAGTTGGTCAGCACTTCCAGGAAGTTGCGTGCCGCCGGGTCGCGGTCGAAAACGCTGTTGATGTCCTCACGCAGGCGTCGAAACATGCGGCGGTCCTTGGGAATGGGTGGGGCGGGCGGCATGCCGCCAGGAGAATGGCTTCAGTGTGGGGGCGGCGAGAGCCCCCTTCAAGGCGGCGCTCAGCGCTCGGCGTCGCTCTGCGGCGGCGCGAGCTTCTCGGTATCCGAGAGGATGCCGCGCAGGATGTTGAGCTCCATGCGCTCCGGGCGGGCGCGCAGGGTGAAGCGGCGCAGCCGGGCCATCAGCTGGCGCGGGGTCGCCGGGTCGTGGAAGCCGATAGCCACCAGGGTGCGCTCGAGGTGGGCGAAGTAGTGCTCGAGCTCGGCGTGGGTGGCGAGCGCCTGGTCGGGTTCGGGCGGCTCGCCGGGCTGCCCCTCGAGCCAGGCCAGGCGGCACTCGTAGGCCAGCACCTGCACCGCCGCGGCCAGGTTCAGCGAGCTGAAGTCCGGGTTGGTGGGGATATGCACATGGGCGTGGCAGCGCTGCAGCTCGGCGTTGGTCAGCCCGCTGTCCTCGCGGCCGAACACCAGCGCCACCCGGGCGTCCGGGCCGGCCAGCTCCTCGGGCAGGCGTGCGCCCAGCTCGCGGGGGGTGAGCATCGGCCAGGGCAGGGTGCGCGAGCGGGCGCTGGCGCCTACCGCCAGGGTGCAGTCGGCCACCGCCTCCTCCAGGGTGTCCACCACCCGGGCGGCGTGGACCAGGTGGTCGGCGCCGGAGGCCCGCGAGACGCTCTCGGCGGTGACCGGCTCGCAGCGCGGGGCGACCAGGGCCAGGTCCGCCAGGCCCATGTTGTGCATGGCGCGGGCCACCGCGCCGATGTTGCCGGGGTGGCTGGTGCCGATCAGGACGATACGCAGGCGGTCGAGCATGGGGCTTCCCGTGAGGCTGGTGGAGCGGAAGGGGGGAAGTCTAGCATGCCGGCCTCGCGCTTCGAGCCCGATGGCGCGCCCCGCGCGCTTCTGCTAGGATTCGCGCCAACGTTCGACGCGAACGCCCGTTCTTTAACACCACCGACTCCCAAGGCCCGATCATGCATCCGATGGTCCAATTCGCGCTGCGCGCCGCCCGCAGCGCCGGCGAGCAGTTCCTGCGCATCCGCGAGCGCATCGAGAACGCCCACGAAGAGCACAGCCTCGATCGTCTGCTGGAGGACGCCGCCCGCAACGCCGAGTCTCTGATCGTGCGTCAGCTCTCCCGCGGTTACCCCCAGCACGGCGTCGCCGGCCGCTTCACGCCCCACCGCGAGGGAGAGGGCGAGGGCCGCGACGTGCTGTGGCGCATCGAACCCTTCCACGGCTACTCCAACCTCGGCGTCGCCGCCCCCGGCTTCGCCCTGTCGCTGGTGTGCCTGGTCAAGGGCCGTCCGGAGCATGCGGTGGTGATCTGCCCCTTCAGCGACGACGAGTACCTGGCCAGCCGGGGCCGCGGCGCCCAGCACAACGGCAAGCGTATCCGTGTGCCCAAGAGCCACGCCGTCGGCGGCACCCGCATCGCCATGGGGCTGCCCGAGACCTGGCTGCGCAACCGCTACCTGCCCGACTACCTGACCCTGGTGCAGCAGCTCGGCCCGGTGGTGGAGACCCAGCGCGCCACCGGCAGCGGCCTGCTCGACCTCGCCGAGCTCGCCTCCGGGCGCGCCGATGCCGCCTTCGTGCTGGGCCTGGAGGAGCAGGACATGCATGTCGGCAGCCTGCTGCTCAAGGAGGCCGGTGCGCTGATGGGCACCCCCGACGGCCAGCCCACGGTGGCCGTGGAGGGGCGCCTGATGGCGGCCGGGCCGCGCCTCTACAAGGCCCTGGTGCAGCAGCTCAAGCCGCACTTCTGAGCCCCCGGGCCCGGCATAAGAAAGCCCCGCGACGCTTCGGCGTCGCGGGGCTTTCGCGTTTCTGGCCGCCTGGTGTCGGCGTTCAGGCCGGCGCCTGGCAGAGCAGCTCCAGGGCCTCGACGAGGCTTGTCATCTCGTCGTCGGTGCCGATGCTGATGCGCAGGTGGTCGCGCAGCGCCTCGGTGTTGAAGTGGCGCACCAGGATGCCGCGCTCGCGCAGCCCCACGAACAGCTGGGCGGCGTCCTGGTCGGGGTGGCGCACCAGCAGGAAGTTGGCCTGGGACGGCAGCACCTCGAAGCCCAGCCGCGCGAGCGAGGCGCGGGTGCGCTCGCGGGTGGTGATCACCCGCTCGCGGCAGGCCGCGAAGTGCGCGTCGTCGGCCAGGGAGGCGATCGCCAGGGCGCTGGCCAGGCTATCCACCGGGTAGGAGTTGAAGGAGTCCTTGACCCGCTCGAGCCCCTCGATCAGCTCCCGGGAGCCCACCGCATAGCCCAGGCGCAGGCCGGCGAGGCTGCGCGACTTGGAGAAGGTGCCGGTGACCAGCAGGTTGGGGAAGCGCTCCACCAGCGGCACCGCGCTCTCGCCGCCGAAGTCCACGTAGGCCTCGTCCACCAGCACCACCGCCTCGCTGAGCCGCTCGAGCAGGGCGGCGATGGCCGCGCGGCCGTGGCCGTGGCCGGTGGGGGCGTTGGGGTTGGCGAAGATCGCCCCGCCCGCCTCGGCGGAGAAGGCGTCCAGGTCCACCGTCCAGTCGGCGGCCAGCGGCAGGGCGCGGCGCTCGACGCCGTAGAGCCGGCAGTAGACGGGATAGAAGCTGTAGGTGATCGCCGGCATCTCCAGCGGGCGTGGCTGGCGGAAGAAGGCCTGGAAGGCCAGCGCCAGCACCTCGTCGGAGCCGTTGCCCACGAAGACGTTCTCCGCCGACACGCCGAGCGACTCGGCCAGCGCCTCGCGCAGGGCGCGGGACTCGGGGTCGGGATAGCGGCGCAGGTGGTCGGCGGGGAAGTCGCGCAGCGCGGCCTCGACTCCCGGGGCCGGCGGGTAGGGGTTCTCGTTGGTGTTCAGTTTGATCAGGCGTTCGCGGGGCTGCTCGCCGGGCACGTAGGGCGTCAACTCGCGCACCTCGGGGCTCCAGAACTTGCTCATGGCTCTCGCTCGGGTCTGGGAGGGGATGGGAGCATGGTGACCCGCGCGGCCGGGCCGCGCAAGCCACCTTCATGCTAGGCTGGGCGGCCATCCGAGCCACCCTCACAAGAGTCCGCGATGACCGCCCAGATCCTTGCCACCCTGCTGCCGGTATTCCTGATCGCCGGCTGCGGCACCCTCTACGGTCGCTTCCGCAGCCCCGACATCGCCACCCTCAACACCCTCAATATGGAGCTCTTCGTGCCCATGCTGGTGTTCGCGGTGCTGGCCGACGGCCAGGCGCCGCTGGAGGAGTATGCCGGCCTGGCGCTGGGCGGCGCGGTGGTGGTGCTGGGTTCGGGGCTGGTGCTGTGGCCGCTGGTGCGCTGGCTGGGCCTGGAGGTGAAGACCTTCCTGCCGCCGATGATGTTCAACAACTCCGGCAACATGGGAATCCCGCTGCTGCTGCTGGCCTTCGGCGAGGCGGCGCTGCCGGCGGCGGTGGTGCTGTTCATCGTCGAGATGCTGCTGCACTTCACCGTGGGGCTGTGGATGCTCAGCCCCGGCTCGTCGCTGCTGCGCATCCTTCGCTTGCCCATCGTGCTGGCCACCTTCGCCGGCCTGGCGGTCAACCTGTTCGGGCTGCCGCTGCCCGGCTGGCTGCTGGAGGCGCTGCACATGCTGGGCGGGGTGTGCATCCCGCTGCTGCTCTTCGCCCTCGGCGTGCGCATGCTGGACATCGACTTCTCCGACTGGAAGACCGGCCTGCTGGGGGCGCTGCTCTGCCCGCTCTCGGGGCTGGTGCTGGCCGCCCCGCTGGTGTGGTGGCTGGGGCTCTCCGGCCTGCAGGCCGCGGCGCTGTGGGTGTTCGCCGCCCTGCCGCCGGCGGTGCTTAACTACCTGGTGGCGGAGCAGTATCGCCAGGAACCCCACAAGGTCGCCTCGCTGGTGCTGATCGGCAACCTGGGGTCGCTGGTGGTGATGCCGGTGGTGCTGGCGCTGGTGTTCGCCCATGTGCAGGCCGCCGTCGGCGGCTGACCTGTGCGCCGGGCGTATCAGCGGTTATGCTGTGACTCAGGCCGCCGTGGACAGCGGTACACGGTGTCACGCCCACTGCCCAGGAGGACACATATGCAAATCAGGACCTTGCTTGCCGGCTCGGCGCTGCTCGCACTGCTCGCCGGCTGTGCCGCCGGCCCCACCGGAGGCCCCGACGGCGCCGCCGTGGAGCCCGACGAGGAGCGCTACCAGGGCACCCTGCCGTGCCGCAACTGCGACGGCATCGACCTCGACGTGCTGCTGCGCGGCGACGAGCAGGCCGCCGCCGGTGAGCGCACCTTCGAGCTCAACGCCTCCTACCGGGGCCACCCGCAGAGTCCGCCGGACGAGAACTACGCCGGTAACTGGGAGGTGCTGCAGGGCACCGCCGAGGAGCCCGACGCCACCGTCTACGAGCTGACGCCGGACGGCGAGGGGCAGATCTACTACTTCCTGCGCCTCGACCCCCAGACCCTGGAGCTGATCGACCCCCAGCGTCGTCGCTTCCAGAACAGCGAGATGCTGCAGCTCCAGCGGCAGTGATCGCCCGCGCCAGCGCGTGAAACGGGGGGCGGCCTTGGGCCGCCCCCTGCCGTTGTCAGCCACCCCCAGTGACGAGAGAGCCATGGCCAAGGCAAAGAGCGCCTTCGTCTGCACCGAGTGCGGTGCCGAGTACCGCAAGTGGCAGGGGCAGTGCACCAGCTGCCGGGAATGGAACACCCTGAGCGAGGTGCGCCTGGCCACGGCGCGGCCCGGGGCGGGGAGTGGCGCCGCCTCGGGCGCGGCGCGCAGCGGCTACGCCGGCGCCCTGACCCGCGAGGTGGTCGACCTGGCCCAGGTCGACCTCGGCGAGGTGCCCCGGCTCTCCTCCACTTTCGCCGAGTTCGACCGGGTGCTGGGCGGCGGCCTGGTACCGGGCTCGGCGGTGCTGCTGGGTGGCCACCCCGGTGCCGGCAAGTCGACCCTGCTGCTGCAGACCGCCTGCAAGCTGGCCCAGTCGCGCCGGGTGCTCTATGTCACCGGCGAGGAGTCGCTCTCCCAGGTGGCGATGCGCGCCCACCGCCTGCAGCTGCCCACCCAGGGGCTCAAGATGCTGGCCGAGACCAGCGTCGAGACGGTGCTGGCGGTGGCCGAGCGCGAGCGCCCGGAGATACTGATCATCGACTCCATCCAGACCATGCACCTGGAGGAGATCGCCTCGGCCCCCGGGGGCGTGGCCCAGGTGCGCGAATCCGCCGCGGCGCTGACCCGCTTCGCCAAGGGCAGCGATACCGTGCTGCTGCTGGTGGGGCATGTCACCAAGGATGGCACCCTGGCCGGCCCCAAGGTGCTGGAGCACATGATCGACGCCTCGCTGCTGCTGGAGGGGGGCGCCGACTCGCGCTTCCGTACCCTGCGCGGCCAGAAGAACCGCTTCGGTGCGGTCAACGAGCTGGGCGTCTTCGCCATGCTCGAGCACGGCCTCAAGGAGGTGAAGAACCCCAGCGCCATCTTCCTGTCGCGCACCGAGGAGCAGGCCCCGGGGAGCCTGGTGATGGTGGTGTGGGAGGGCACCCGCCCCATCCTGGTGGAGGTGCAGGCGCTGCTCGACGACTCGCCGCTGGGCAACCCGCGGCGGGTGGCGGTGGGCCTCGACGCCAACCGCCTGGCCATGCTGCTCGCCGTGCTGCACCGCCACGGCGGGCTCTTCACCGGCGACCAGGACGTCTTCCTCAACGTGGTGGGGGGCGTGAAGGTGCTCGAGACCAGCGCCGACCTCGCGGTGCTGCTGGCGGTGGTCTCCAGCCTGCAGGGCCGGCCGCTGCCCCGCGAGCTGGTGGTGTTCGGCGAGGTCGGGCTCTCCGGCGAGATCCGCCCGGTGCCCAGCGGCCAGGAGCGCATCGTCGAGGCCGCCAAGCACGGCTTCACCCGCGCCATCGTGCCGCGGGGCAACGCCCCCAAGCGCGGCCCCGAGGGCATGGAGGTGGTCGCCGTGGACAAGCTCGCCGACGCCCTGGAGGCGCTATAGCGGGCCGGGCGCGGTGGGCGAGGCCCCTGGTGTAGAATGATCGGCAACGAACCTGAGGAGACTTCGATGAGCGCCATCCGCCTGACCCAGTACAGCCACGGTGCCGGCTGCGGCTGCAAGATCGCCCCCGACGTGCTCGACGGCATCCTCGCCAAGGCCGGCCCCGGGGCGACCCACTCGCGGCTGATCGTCGGCAACCAGGGCCGCGAGGACGCCGCCGTCTACGACCTCGGCGACGGCCGCGGCATGATCGCCACCACCGACTTCTTCATGCCCATCGTCGACGACCCCTTCGACTTCGGGCGTATCGCCGCCACCAACGCCATCAGCGACATCTACGCCATGGGCGGCACCCCGGTGATGGCGCTGGGCATCCTCGGCTGGCCGCTGGACACGCTGCCCGCCGAGGTGGCCGGCGACGTCATGGCCGGGGCCCAGGCGGTGTGCCGCGAGCTGGGCGTGGCCCTGGCCGGCGGCCACTCCATCGACGCCCCTGAGCCGATCTTCGGCCTGGCGGTCAACGGCCTGGTCGACCTCGCCCACCTCAAGCTCAACAAGGGCGCCAGGCCCGGCGACCTGCTGTTCCTGACCAAGCCGCTGGGGGTGGGCATGCTGACCACCGCCGAGAAGAAGGGGCTGCTGGAGCCCGGCCACCAGGGGCTGGCCCGGGAGACCATGCTGCGCGCCAACCGCATCGGCGAGGAGCTGGCGCGTGTCGCCGGGGTGCACGCCATGACCGACGTCACCGGCTTCGGCCTCGCCGGCCACCTGATCGAGGTGTGCCAGGCCAGCGAGGTGGCCGCCCGCATCGACTTCCGCCGCCTGCCGCGGCTGGCCGAGGCCGAGGCCTACCGCCGCCAGGGTGCGGTACCCGGCGGTACCCTGCGCAACCGCCAGGCGCTGGGCGAGAGCCTGCCCGAGATGGACGAGGCCCACTGGCAGTGGCTCTGCGACCCCCAGACCTCCGGTGGCCTGCTGCTCGCCGTGGACCCGGCCTGGGAGGATGACGTGGAGCGCATCGGCCGCCAGCACGGCCTGACCCTGGCGCCCTTCGGCGAGATCGTCCCGGCTCGCGGCGCGGCGCGCCTCGAGGTGCAGGGATGAGCGAGCTGCCGCTGGTCGAGCCCGACCTCGCGCTGCTGCGCGAGGGGCGGGTACTGATCGACGTGCGGGCCCCGGTGGAGTTCGCCCAGGGGGCGCTGCCGGGGGCGGTGAACCTGCCGCTGATGGACGACGACGAGCGCCACCTGGTCGGCATCGAGTACAAGGCGCGCGGCCAGGCCGCGGCGATCGCCCTGGGCGGGCGGCTGGTCGCCGGCGAGGTCAAGGCGGCGAGGGTGGCGGCGTGGCGCGAGCTGCTCGCGCGCCACCCCGACGCCATCGTCTACTGCTTCCGCGGCGGGCTGCGCTCGCGGATCGCCCAGCAGTGGCTGGCCGAGGCCGGCATCACCCGGCCGCGCATCCGCGGCGGCTGGAAGGCGATGCGTCAGGCGCTCTGCGCGCGCATCGACGCCGCCGCCGCCCAGCCGCTGCTGGTGGTGGGCGGCCTCACCGGCTGCGCCAAGACCGACCTGGTGCTGGCCCTGGACAACGGCCTCGACCTCGAGGGCTGCGCCCGTCACAAGGGCTCCGCCTTCGGTCGCCATCCCCTGGAGGCGCCCAGCCAGATCGACTTCGAGCACGCCATGGGGCGGCGTCTGCTCGACCTGCCGGGCCCCGTGGTGGTCGAGGACGAGTCGCGCCATATCGGCGGCGCCAACCTGCCGCTGGCCTTCTGGGAGGCGATGCAGCGCGCCCCGCGGGTGCGGGTGGAGATGCCGCTGGACTGGCGCCTGGCGCAGATCCATCGCGACTACATCGAGGAGTTGTGGGCGGTCTATCGTCGCCAGTGCGGCGAGTGGCTGGGCTGGACGCTGATGCGCAAGCAGCTGGAGGAGTCCCTGGCCAAGCTGCGCAAGCGCCTGGGCAGCGCACGCCTGGCGCGGCTGCAGCGGCTCCAGGCGCTGGCCTTCCGCGAGCACGAGCGCGGCAACCCCCAGGCCCACGAGGCGTGGCTGGCGCCGCTGCTCACCGAGTACTACGACCCCATGTACCGCTACCAGCTGGAGAAGCGCGACCCGGGCCACTTCCTCCACGTAGGCGACTGGGAGAGCTGTCTGGCGGTGGCCCGGCAGTGGTCCGCGGAGCAGGGGACGGTCACGCCGCCGCGCTCCGCAGCCACTGGCTGAGCAGGCGGTCGAGCAGCGGGGCGAGGCGGTCGAAGCGCCGCGGGTCCGCGAGCATCGCCGCGGCGTCCTGGGCGTGGGGGCTGGCGTCGCTGCCCTCGGGCGGGGCTACATGGGCGAGCAGCGCCTCGACGCTCTCGGCGGTGGCCTCCAGGTGGCAGAGCAGGCCCAGCACGCGGCCGCCGTCCCAGGCGAAGCCTTGCAGCGGGCTCGCCGCGCTGCCGCCCAGCGCCACGGCCTCCTCGGGCAGGGAGAAGACCTCGCGGTGCCACATGAAGGCGTCGAACCGCTCGGGCAGGTCCAGGCCGTTCTCCGCGGCCAGGGTGACGGGGTGCCAGCCGGTCTCGGCGAAGGTCCCGCGGGCCACCACGGCGCCCAGCGCTTCGGCGATCAGGCGGGCTCCGAAGCCGATGCCGAGCAGCGGCTTGTGGCCATCCAGGGCGCGCGCCACCAGCTTGCGCTCGCCCTTCAGCCACGGCAGCCGGTCGCTGTCCAGGGGGCCCTCGGGGCCGTCGAGCAGGATCAGGGCGTCGCCGTCGGCGAGCCTGGGCGGCAGTTCGCCGGCGTCGAGGTGGAACACCGTGTGGCTGTGGCCCATGCTGGTCAGCCAGTCGGCCAGGCGTGCCGGACCCCGGTGCGGGTCGTGCTGCAGCAGATGAACATGCATGGGGGAAACCTCGCCAGCGGATGCAACGGATAGGGGAGCGCAAGGGTACATGAAGGCCGGCTGGAGGGAACAGGTCCTGACCGTCATCGCCGAGATCCCGCCGGGGCGGGTGACCACCTACGGCCGCATCGCCGCCATGGCCGAGGGGGCCACGCCGCGGCTGGTGGCGCGTGCCCTGCGTGAGCTGCCCGAAGGCCACGGCCTGCCGTGGTTCCGCATCATCACCGCCTCACGCAAGCTGGCCGACCATCCCGGCGCCGCGCAACAGCGCCAGCGCCTGGCCGCCGAGGGGGTACTGCTGGATGCCCGTGGCCGGGCGCCGGCGGAGCGCATGTGGCCGTGACGCTCGGTCTGTCCCGGCGATAGTTCTGCGAGGGGGCGCTGTGAATACCTCCTTGTACGCTACCTCGGCCTTCCCTGGTCCTCGGACCCCCTCTTCGCCCTATCCCCGGGGCCTCGCTGATTTTGTGAGCTTAAAGGCACAGATTTTAGACAGGTACACGTCAAGGAGAGTCCATGAGCGGTTTCTTTCAGCGCCTGCAGGGCCTCGAGCCGCGCCGCCAGCAGGCCTTCATGGCGGCGCTGTGCGAGCGGCTGCTGCCCAACTATGCGCTCTACGCCCAGACCACCGGCCACGGCAACCCGGCGGGGCTGCGCGCCATCCTCGAGCTGGTCTGGGAGCGTCTCTCGGTCAGGGAGGCGCGGATCGACTTCGAGCGCCAGGCGGAGAAGCTCGCCGAGCTGGCGCCGCCGGAGGGGGACGACAGCTTCGGGGCGCGGCGTGCCACCGAAGCGGTGGCGGCGCTCTCGGCGCTGCTCGACACCCTGCAGGGCGAGGCGCCCGAGGCGGTGCTGGAGGTGAGCCGTGCGTCGCGAGGAGGCGTGCGAGCCTTCATCGAGCTGACCGAGGGCGAGGAGGACGGCGAGCGCCTGGCCGCCCTGGTGCGCGAGCATCCGCTGATGGCGGACGAGAACGACTTCCAGGACGCGGTGCTGGAGGCGGTGGAGGCGGGCCCGCTGGATCGCGACGCGCTCAAGGCGCTGCGCCGGCTGGGGCGCAACGAGGGCGTCAGCAACCTGGGGCTCTCCGCCGAGGAGTAGTCGCCGGCACGCCGGCCGAAACGCAAAGGGCCCGCCAAGTGGCGGGCCCTTCGCTTGCCTACAGCCGCATCTCGATCCCTCGCTCGGCCATGTAGCGCTTGGCCTCGGGGATGGTGTACTCGCCGAAGTGGAAGATGCTGGCGGCGAGCACGGCGTCGGCGCCGCCCTTGACCACGCCCTCCACCAGGTGGTCGAGGGTGCCCACCCCGCCGGAGGCGATCACCGGCACGCTCACCGCCTCGGCGATGGCATGGGTCACGCCCAGGTCGAAGCCGGCCTTGGTGCCGTCGCGGTCCATGCTGGTGAGCAGCAGCTCGCCGGCGCCGTACTCCACCATCTTCTTCGCCCACTCCACGGCGTCCAGGCCGGTGGGGCGCCGCCCGCCGTGGGTGAAGATCTCCCAGCGCTCGGGCTCGCCCTCGGCGGAGACCTTCTTGGCGTCGATGGCCACCACGATGCACTGGCTGCCGAAGCGCTCGGCGGCCTCGCGCACGAACTCGGGGTTGGTGACCGCGGCGGTGTTGATGGAGACCTTGTCGGCGCCGGCGTTGAGCATGGTGCGGATGTCATCGCAGGTGCGGATGCCGCCGCCCACGGTGAGGGGGATGAACACCTCGCCGGCGATGCGCTCGACCATCTCCACCGTGGTGCCGCGGTCCTCGTGGCTGGCGGTGATGTCGAGGAAGGTGATCTCGTCGGCGCCCTGCTGGTTGTAGCGCTGGGCGATCTCCACCGGGTCGCCGGCGTCGCGGATGCCGATGAAGTTGACCCCCTTGACCACGCGGCCGGCGTCGACGTCGAGGCAGGGGATGATGCGCTTGGCGAGTCCCATGGTGTCAGCTCCCTTCGCGGGCGAGTTCGTCGCACAGCCGCTGGCCCTCGGCGAGGTCCAGGCTGCCTTCGTAGATGGCGCGGCCGGTGATGGCGCCGAGGATCCCGGGCTCCCGGGCGGCCGCCAGGGCGCGCAGGTCGTCGAGGTTGGTCACCCCGCCGGAGGCGATCACCGGCAGGCCGCCGTCGCGGGCAAGCGCCGCGGTGGCCTCGACGTTGACGCCGTTGAGCATGCCGTCCCGGGCGATGTCGGTGTAGACGATGCTGGCGACGCCGTCATCTGCGAAGCGCTTGGCCAGGTCCACCGCCTTGACCTGGGAGACCTCGGCCCAGCCGTCGGTGGCCACGAAGCCGTCGCGGGCGTCGAGGCCGACGATCACGTGGCCCGGGAAGGCGCGGCACATCTCGCCGACGAAGTCGGGCTCCTTGACCGCCTTGGTGCCGATGATCACGTAGGAGACGCCGGCGGCCAGGTAGTGCTCGATGGTCTCGGCACTACGGATGCCGCCGCCGATCTGGATCGGCAGCGTCGGGTAGCGGCGGGCGATGGCGGTCACCGCCTCGCCGTTGACCGGCTTGCCCTCGAAGGCGCCGTTGAGATCCACCAGGTGCAGGCGGCGGGCGCCGGCGTCGACCCAGCGCTCGGCCATGGCCACCGGGTCGTCGCCGTAGGTGGTGGCGTCATCCATGCGCCCCTGCTTGAGGCGCACGCACTGGCCGTCCTTGAGGTCGATGGCGGGAATTACCAGCATGTCAGGCTCCTGTGGATTCGGGATGGGCGCAGTTCAGGGCGTCCATTGTACGAAGTTCTCGAGCAGCCTGAGGCCGGCCCGCGAGCTCTTCTCGGGGTGGAACTGCACGGCGAAGGTGGCGTCGCGGCCGATGGCCACATGGGCCTGGACGCGGCCGTAGTCGGTGGTGCCGTACACGCACGCCTCGTCGCTGGCCGCCACGTAGTAGCTGTGCACGAAGTAGAAGTGCTCGTCCTGGTCGATACCCTCCCACAGCGGGTGCTGGCGGTGCTGGTGCACCAGGTTCCAGCCCATGTGGGGTACCTTGAGGCGCTGGCCCAGGTCGTCGCGCATGTCGGCGGGGAAGCGCTTCACCTCGCCGCCGAGGAAGCCCAGGCAGTCGACGCCGCCGTTCTCCTCGCTGCGCTCCAGCAGCATCTGCTGGCCCACACAGATGCCCAGCAGCGGCTTCTCCTGGCTGGCTAGCAGCTCCTCCACCAGGCCGCGCAGCTCGGTCCTCTCCAGCTCGCCGAGGCAGTCGCGAATGGCGCCCTGGCCGGGCAGCACCAGGCGGGTGGCGCCGAGGATGCGGCGGGGGTCACGGGTGACCACCACGTTCTCGTGGGTGACGTGCTCCAGTGCCTTGGCGACGGAATGCAGGTTGCCCATTCCGTAGTCGATGACGGCAATGGTCATGGGGCGCTCCTCGTTGGGTGGTACAGGGCCTTACAGGCTGCCCTTGGTGGAGGGCATCTGCCCGACCATGCGCGGGTCCGGCGCCACGGCCATGCGCAGGGCGCGGCCGAAGGCCTTGAAGATGGTCTCCGCCTGGTGGTGGGCGTTCTCGCCCTTCAGGTTGTCGATGTGCAGGGTCACCCGGGCATGGTTGACGAAGCCCTGGAAGAACTCCTGAAACAGCTGGGTATCCAGGCGGCCGATGACGGCGCGGGTGAAGGCGACGTCCATGAACAGCCCCGGGCGGCCGGAGAAGTCCACCACCACCCGCGAGAGCGCCTCGTCCAGCGGCACATAGGCGTGGCCGTAGCGGTAGATGCCGCGCTTGTTGCCGATCGCCTGGTCGAAGGCCTGGCCCAGGGTGATGCCGAGGTCCTCGACGGTATGGTGATCATCGATATGCAGGTCGCCCTCGGCGTGGATGTCGAGGTCGATCAGGCCGTGGCGGGCCACCTGGTCGAGCATGTGATCGAGGAAGGGCACGCCGGTCTCGCAGTTCAGCTTGCCGCTGCCGTCGAGGTTGACGGAGACGCGGATCCGGGTCTCCTGGGTGTCACGGCTGACCGTGGCGATACGCTCGGACATTAAGGCTCTCCAGCGCCGGGGCGCAGTGGGAAGGGGCGATGACGAAGCCGCCATTATAGAGAATCGCGACGCCCATCCGCTACAATGCCCCCATTCACCATATTGCCCGTCGCACGGTGGCGCCCGCTGCCGTCCCGGCTCAGGGAGGTTCTTTTCATGCCGGTGACTCTGCACCCCGTCGATCGGGGCGCCTGGGAAGCGGATGCCCAGGCCCAGACCGATCTCGCCCGCATCTACGCCGATGCCCCCGCCGAGCGGCTGCCCGCTCCGGTCGACGCCTTCATCGAACAGCACCTGACGGCGGGGTACGCCTTCCTCTGTGCCCGCTTCAACGACCGCCTGATCGGCGCCATGGCATGCCGCGACGACGGCACGGCCTGGTGGCTGTCGCACTTCTGCGTGCGCAAGCCGACCCGTCGCCGCGGGGTGGGGACGCGCCTGCTGGCGCTGGTCGGCCAGGCGGCGGCCGCCGAGGGGCGTCGCCTGTGCGCCGAGGCCTCCCAGCTGCAGATGGCCGACCAGGTGCTGCTCTCGCGGCTCGGCTATCGCCTCGACCGCGACGGTGACCACTATCGCCTGGTGTTGCCCGGCCAGCCTCCGGAGGCCCCGCGATGAAGCGACTGCTCAGCACCCTGCTGGCCGCCATCGGCATCGTCGCCGTGCTGGCGGTGGCGGCGGTGATCTATGTCACCACCTTCCTCGATCCCGAGGACCTCAAGCCCCGTCTCGAGGCGGTGGTGCAGGAGCAGACGGGGCTGAACCTCGCCCTGGAGGGGCCCATCGCCTGGTCTTTCTACCCGCGGCTCGGGGTCAGCGTCGAGCTGGCCCAGGCCTGGCTGCCGGCGCAGGCGGCAGGCGAGGATCCTGCCTTCATGGCCTTCCAGCGCGCCGAGGTCAGCCTGGGGGTGGCCTCGCTCATGCGCGGCGAGGTGGCCATCGACGGCATGACCCTCAACGGCCTGCGCCTCAACCTGGTGCGCGACGAGCAGGGGCGCGGCAACTGGGAGCCCCTGGTGGAGCGCCTGGCCGCGCCCGACCAGGAGGCCGCTGCCCCCCGGCCGGCAGGCGCCTCCTCGGCGCCGGTGCCGGGTGGCGGTGGCGGCCTGACGGTGGCCTTCAACATCGCCAGCGTCGAGGTCAGGGACGGCGAGGTGAACTACCGTGACCGGGCCGGCGACCGCTCGCTGCGCCTCAAGGGGCTCTCGGTCAGCGGTCGCAACGTCAATCCGCGCAACCCCTTCCCACTGCAGTCCAGCTTCCAGGTGCTCGGCTACGACACCTCGACGGGGCTCGACGACACCGTGCCCCTCCTGGCCAGCGACGTGGACGTCAATGGCCGCCTTACCCTGGCGCTGGCCGAGCGCCGCTACACCCTCGAGGCGTTCTCCCTGGCCACCAGCAACCGGCTGCCCGGCATGGAGCCCTCCCAGGACCTGGCGCTCGAGGGCGAGCGCCTGGTGGTCGACATGGCCGAGCGCCGCCTGGAGCTGGAGCCCGCCACCCTGGAGGCGACCCTGGCGCATCCCGCCCTGGGGGAGTCGCCGCTGCCGCTCACCCTGGCGCTCGCCATGGAGGCGGACCTCGCGGAGGGCGCCGCCCGGCTGCGTGACCTGGAGCTGACCGGCGAGCATGGCCTGCGCCTGAGCGGCAACCTCAACCTGGCCGGGCTGGGCGAGGCGCCCCGCTATGACGGCCAGCTGCGCCTAGCGCCCCTCTCCCTGCGCCCCTGGCTGGAGCGCTTCGATCGCCTGCCTGCCACCACGGATCCCGAGGCCCTTACCGATGTGGCCCTGACCAGCCCCCTGGAGGGGGACCTGGACCGGGTGGCGCTGACCGGCCTGACCCTGCTGCTGGACGGCAGCACCTTCACCGGCCGCCTCGACGCCGGCCTCGGCGGCGAGCGCCTGGAGGCCGAGCTGCAGGGGGACAGCCTCGACCTGGATGCCTACCTGCCGCCCGGCCAGGGCGAGGCCGAGGCGAGCGCCGGCCTGGCGCTCCCCGGCGTGGCACGGGCCTTCGCCCAGGGCGAGCCGCAACCGCTGCCCCTGGCATGGCTGCACCCCCTGTCGCTGGATGCCGAGCTGCGCCTGAGCCAACTGCGGCTGGCCGGGCTGGATGCCACCGATGTCACCCTGGCGCTGGCGGGCAGCGACGGGCGCCACCGCCTGGAGACGCTGGAGGCCGCCTTCTACGAGGGCAGCCTCGCCGCCCAGGGAGAGCTGGACCTCACCCGCGAGCCCGCCGCCTGGCGGCTGGCCCCCCGCCTGGAGCGGGTGCGCGTCGATGCCCTGCTGGAAGCGCTGGGCGAGGGTGAGGAGAAGGCGCCGCTGCGCGGTCGCGTCTTCGTCGAGGGCGAATTGACGACCCGTGGCAACGCCTGGCCCGAGATGCGCCGTGGCCTCGGCGGGCGCCTGGTCACGCGGCTCGACGACGGCGCCATCCTCGAGGTCAACGCCTCCCGCGAGCTGTGCACCGCGGTGGCGACCCTGGAGGGCGAGCAGCCCCAGCGCGACTGGGCCCCCGATACCCGCTTCGACCGCGCCGAGGCGACCCTGGTGTTCCGCGAGGGGGTGATGGAGAGCGACGACCTCACCATTACCCTGCCGGGCATCGACATGGGCGGCGAGGGCTGGCTCGACCTCACCAGCCGGCGCTTCGACCTGCGCGGCGCGGCCCGGGTGGTGGATACCGCCGACCTCGCCTGCGAGGTCAACCCGCGCCTCGAGCGCCTGCCCTTCCCGGTACGCTGCGAGGGTAACCTCGACGGCGACAGCGCCGAGTGGTGCCGCTTCGATCGCGAGGCCTTCCAGGGGGCCATCGGCGAGGCCCTGCGCCAGGAGCTGCAGCAGCGCGCCGGCGAGGAGGTGGAGGAGCGCCTCGGTGGCGCCCTCGACCAGCTCGAGGAGCGCATCGGCGGGGAGGCCGGCGGGGAACTCCGCGACGCCCTGCGCGGTCTCTTCGAGTGAGCCAAGTCAGTCCCTGCGCCGGCCCCGTGCCGGCGCCTTTTTTTGAGTACCGATGAGCGATACGCCGACCCCCGTCCTGGCCCCCCAGGCCTTCCAGCGTCGCCTGCTCGACTGGTTCGACGCCCATGGCCGCCACGACCTGCCCTGGCAGCGTGACCGCACTCCCTACCGGGTGTGGGTCTCCGAGATCATGCTGCAGCAGACGCAGGTGACCACGGTGATTCCCTACTTCGAGCGCTTCATGGCGCGGTTTCCCGACGTCGCCGCCCTGGCAGGGGCGGAGCAGGACGAGGTGTTGCACCTGTGGACCGGGCTCGGCTACTACGCCCGCGGGCGCAACCTGCACAAGGCGGCGCAGGTGATCGTCGACGAACACGGCGGCGAGCTGCCGGAGGCGGTGGAGGCGCTCGCGGCGCTGCCCGGCATTGGCCGCTCCACCGCCGGGGCCATCGTCGCCCAGAGCCGCGGGCGCCGCGCGGTGATCCTCGACGGCAACGTCAAGCGCAGCCTCACCCGGCTGCATGCCGAGCGGGGCTGGCCCGGACGCCCGGCGGTGGAGCGCCGGCTGTGGGCCCTGGCGGAGCACTACACCCCCCACGAGCGGCTGGCTGACTACACCCAGGCGATGATGGACCTGGGGGCCACCCTGTGCCGGCGCGGCACGCCGGAATGCGGGCGCTGCCCCTTCGCCGACGTGTGCCTGGCCCATGCCCGGGGCGAGGAGCGCCGCTTCCCGGAATCGAAGCCCAGGAAGGCGCTGCCCACCCGTGCCACCCAGATGCTGCTGCTGCGCGACGCCGAAGGGCGCGTGCTGCTGGAGCAACGCCCCTCCAGCGGCCTGTGGGGCGGGCTCTGGAGCCTGCCCCAGTTCGATGATGCCCCGGCCCTCGAGGCCTGGCTGGACGCCCATGCACCGAGCAGCGAGCTCGCGCCCGCCTGGAACCCCTTCGTCCATGTCTTCAGCCACTTCCGACTGGAGATCACCCCGCGCCCGGCGCGGATCCCGCGCCTCGACTCGATCGGCGAGAGCCGCCGCTGGTACGACCCCGCACGACCCGATGCCCTGGGCCTGGCGGCACCGGTGAAGCGCCTGCTGGCAAGCCTGGCCCCCTTCACCCTCGAGGCGCCGCCGAGCCCCAAAGAGAGCATTTCCAAGGAGAGTCCATGAGCCAGACCGTATTCTGTCGCAAGTACCAGCAGGAGCTCGAGGCCCTGCCGTTCCCGCCGCTGCCCGGCAAGAAGGGTCAGGAGATCCAGGCCAGCGTCTCGAAGCAGGCCTGGGAGGAGTGGCAGGCGCTGCAGACCCGGCTGATCAACGAGAAGCACCTCAACATGCTCGACCCGACCTCCCGGGAGTACCTGATGGAGCAGATGGAGCGCTTCCTGGACAACCGCGAGACCGACCAGGCCGAGGGCTATGTCCCGCCCTCATCCTGATGAAACGAAAGGGGTTGACGGGGAAAGGCGGTTAGGGTTTAATACGCACCGTTGGCAAAGGCCAGATAGCTCAGTTGGTAGAGCAGGGGATTGAAAATCCCCGTGTCGGCGGTTCGATTCCGTCTCTGGCCACCACGCTGCTGGGGTATCGCCAAGTGGTAAGGCACCGGTTTTTGGTATCGGCATTCCCAGGTTCGAATCCTGGTACCCCAGCCATCGCCAACCTCGTTTCCGAAAGACCGTGGACCCTGTTCACGGTCTTTCTCGCTGAGAGGGCCGAATCCTCTCACGCCGTGGCAAGCGCGGCATCGCCGGCATAGCTCAGTTGGTAGAGCAACTGACTTGTAATCAGTAGGTCCCGGGTTCGACTCCTGGTGCCGGCACCATTTAAGCCTTTATTTTTCAGCGTCTTAGACGCTATATCAACCGCCCTCGCTGGCGGTTTTTTTGTGCGTGTCAACATTGTGTCGACCGAGGTGGGCGACGGGGTTGAGCTTAACGGCTTCTTCAAGGTGGTCGGGCGCGAAGTGGGCGTAACGCATGGTCATGGTGATGGATTGGTGGCCCAGGATGCGTTGCAGGACGAGGATGTTGCCGCCATTCATCATGAAGTGACTGGCAAAGGTATGACGGAGGACGTGAGTGAGCTGACCGCGAGGGAGCTGGAAGCCGAGATCCTGGATCGCCGTCTGGAAGGCCTTGTAGGCGTTGACGAAGAGGCGGCCGAGCGGACGGCGGTGGCGGAGCTGGCCGACGAGTCGAGCGTCGAGGGGGACGGTGCGGGTCTTGCCGGACTTGGTGGCAACGAAGGTGACGCGATACTTGCCGAGCTGTTCGGCGCGAAGGGTCTGGGCTTCACTCCAGCGAGCGCCGGTGGAGAGGCAAAGCAGGGTGATGAAATAGCAATCCCGGTTGGGCTTGGCCTTGAGGTGGGCCAGAAGGAGGCGGACCTGGTCGAGGGTGAGGAACGCCATTTCCGTCTCGTCTGTGCGGATCTTGCGGACGTTGGCGAGGGGGTTGGGGCCCTGCCAGAGGTCGAGGCGTTGGAGCTCGGAGAAGACGGCCTTGAGATAGGCGTGTTCGTGGTTCACGGAGGAGGGTTTGACCTCCTGGAGGCGACGGGTGCGGTACTCGGCCCAGTCCTGGGCGGTGAAGGCGTCGGCCTGGGGGTTGTCGAGGGCGGCACAGAGGTTGCGGAGTGAGCGCAGCCGGTCGGGGCCACTCTTGAGGGTGTGGCCATGATGGGCGTGCCAGAGGTCGACGAGATCCCGGAGCGTACGCGTGTCGCGCTTGGGCGGGGCATAGTCGTGACCCGCAGAGGCCTTGCCCTGGACGTGGCGTTCGAAGCGCTTGGCTTCGGCCTGTGTTTTGAAGGTTTTACGGATGCGGCGAGATCCACGGCCGCCTGGCTGAATGTCGACCTGCCAGCCTGTCTTGACCTTGCGGATCGTCATGCCGCTTTCCCGAGAAGTCGTCGTTCCAGTAGACGTTGCTCGACGAGCTGGCGGAAATCGCCGGCGTCAACGCCGCGTCGTCGGTAGTACTCGGCGAGGTCGTCCCACATGCCGGAGCGTTGCAGGTAGCGGATAGCTTGGTGAGTACGAAAGCCTTGGCGGGCATAGATGCTGATGAGGTTGCCGAAGGCGAGGCAGATGTTCTTTTCGTTACCGAGGCCTGGGGCCTTGCGGGCGCGCTTGTACATGAAGTCAGGGGCGTCGCAGTAGAAGCGGGCGTCGTCCTGGAGGAGCTGCCAGGCGGGGTCGATAAGGTTGCGGGAGTGATCCAGGCGATAGGACTGCATGGCGGAGCGCCAGAGGCCGGTGAGGTGAGGGACGGTGTCGAGGAAGCGGGCGAAGCCGGTGTCGTCGAGGACTTCGCCGGTGTCGACGTTGCAGGGGATGGCGCGGGCGTACTCGGCGAGCACGGACTGATGGAAGCGCATTTCGATACGCCAGACATCGGCGTCGGGATCGTAAGCTTGGGCGAGGTCGTCGGTGGTGGCGTCCTTCCAGATATTTTCCCAGAAGTGGATCTTGTCGCGGTGGTGGGCTTCGCGGGTCTTGTTGTAGATGGCGCACTGGAGGGCACCGGCGGTGCCGAACATGAGGGTTTCGGCGCGGCCGTAGGTGGTGGCGATGCCACCCTGTTCGAGGGTGAGGGAGTCGATGCCGTCGATCTTCATGACCTTCTTGGAGCGGGTGACGAAGCGATCCATGAAGTCCTTGGGCGGTTCCCAGCCCTGGACGTCCAGGGCGAGGTGGACGGCGCAGCCGGCGGGCTCGAGGTGGGCGAGCATGTGCTTGGCGATATTGTCCATGAAGGCTTGGCACTCGCTGGGGTCGAGCTCGTGAATGAAGTGGGGCGATAGCTCGATCTTGAGGTGGGTACCGAGGGTGTCGACCTTCACGTGACGGGCCTGGAAGAAGATGATCACGCCGAGCTGATTGTTCTGCAGGCGGTAGCGGAAGCCGGAGCCGGCAGCGCCGGCACCCACAGCCCAGGTAGTGCCGAAGAGGTCGATCTTGGCGCCACGGCCTTCGTGATAGGCCTCGATGATCTCGTGGAACTGAGACAGGCAAGGAGTGCCGCGATAGAGCTGGCGGACGGTGTCCACGCCGGCATGCAGGATTCTGACCCGGTCGAGCTCGCGCTGGCCCTTGGGACTGATGAACAGACGGCCGTAGGTGTCGGCTTCGCCCCTGGCCAGCGATTCAGGTGAATAGCGTTCCCATCGATTCATTTTTTTAATTCCCTTCAATGTGCGTTAGTGAGCTCTCATAGTCAGTGACGTTGTCACTCTGCGAGACGTGTTACAGGGAGGGTCTCGCCCCCTCACGGCCTAGCTGGGGGGAAAGGTGAGGGCTTGAAGCAACGCGATCACCACGAAATGCAGGGGGTACCAGGTGAGCCACAACGGCCGGGGCATGGGGGCGATGCGCGTGGCCAGGTGACCGGAGCCGCGTGCCAGCAGGTAGGCCAGGCCAAGGGCGGTGGCGAGGCTGACCAGGTTGAGCACCAAGGCCGGGTTGAGGTGGAAGGCGACCAGAGCGGTGGGGATAGCTAGGAAGGGGCGCCAGGGTGCCGGGGCGGGCTGGAAGGCGAGGGCGAAGGCCGGCACCAGGAGAAGACCAGGGACGCCGTATTCGATGGACGGGGCGGCCAGGGTCGCGGCGGTGGCGAAGACCAGGGCCAGAGTGACGGTGAGCCGGTCGGAGCGCACCAGGGGAACAGCCAGCAGTAGCCCCAGGGCAAGAGTGAAGACGATGTTGAGCTTGTCGCTGTCGGTGACCAGGGCGAAGGGTAGCTGGGCGATAACGGCGATCAGCAACAGACGAAGGGCGTAGCCAAGCGGGTCGCGGGTGTTATGGACGGCATGCCAGGCGACCATAGCGGCGAACAAGGGAAGGGCGGTGCGACCGATGAGCAGCGCCCAGGGGGTGAGGGCGTGCACCTCGGGGAGCAGGAAGCGGGCGGCATGCTCGAGGGTCATAGCGGTGACCGCGAGCCATTGCGCCCAGGGAATCCAGGTGTTGCGGGGGGCGGTGAGGGTCAGGTTAGCCATGACGGGGAATCTCCGTGGCCTGGAGCAGAACGTAGAGCTTGCGCTGCTCGGTGCTGGTGGAGGTGGAGCGGAACAGGGCACCGAGGCCGGGGACCTTGCTGAGCACCGGGACGCCACTGACGGATTCGGTGGTGTCCTCGCTGACCAGGCCGCCGAGGAGCACGGTCTGGCCCGACTGAATCTGCACGGTGGTGGTGATGCTGCGCTGGTTGGTGACGATATCGGCGGCTTCCAGGGACTCGGTGAGGCTGTCGGCGGTGGTGCTGACGTCCATGACGATCAGGCCGGAGGCGGTGACGACCGGCGTGACGTTGAGGGTGACGCCGATGTCCTTGCGCTCGATGGTTTGAAAGGGGTTCTCGATGTCGGCGGCCTGGCCGGTGACACGTCCGGTGATGATGGGCACGTTCTGGCCGACCGAGATCCTGCCGGGGCGGCCGGAGAGGGCGAGGACCTGGGGTGTGGAGAGCACGCGGGCGCTGCTGTTGCGCTGGATGGCGTTGACCGCGAGAGCGAGGCTGGTGCCGTCGAAGATGCCGAAGGAGAGGCCAGGCGCGGCCAGAGAGCCGTTGAGGTTGCGGGTGTTGAAGCCGCCGGCGACGGGAGTGGCGTCGTTGGTGCCAAAGGCGACGCCGAGGTCAAAGGTGTCACCGTCGACGAGCTCGAAGATCACCGCCTGGATGAGAACCTGGGGATGCGGCACATCGAGTTGCGGCAGGAGCTGCTCGAGGTCGGCCAGGCGTTCCTCGGCGCCACGCACGAGGAGGGCATTGGCGGCATCGAGCACCTGGGCATTGGCCGGGGTCATAGAACCGGCGGTCGAGCGCGTCAGGTAGTGAGTGATCAGCGGGGCGATATCCTTGGCGCGGACGTTGTGCAGGGGCAGGACGGTGGTGGCCTGAGGGTCCTGGGGCACGTCGAGATGCTGGGTGAAGTCTTGGGGGGGCTGAGTGACGTTGGTGTCGTGGCGAGTTGTGGCGTTTCGCGCCTCCATGGGGACCAGCACAGGCGGGTTGCCGTAAAGGATCTGAAAGCCGTGGGCCTCCAGGACGCCATGCACGAAGTCGCCGAGTTCGTGCTCGGGGACGTCATCGGCGTAGACGGTCAGGGTGCCGTCGACGCGGGGATCGATGGCCAGAGGAAGATCCATCTGGTCGGCATACCAGCGAGCGAAGTCGCGGACGTCGGTGTTTTCCAGGTGGACCGGGATGGCGTGGGCGGTGGTGACCAGGGCCAGGGTGAGGCCGAGGCTAACAGCGAATTTCAACATGGTCGGGTCCTCGGTGCAGACGGAGGCGGCAGGCATCGAGCGGGACGACGTGAAGCCCTTGGCGGTTGAGGTCGTCACTGGTGATGCGTCGGTCGCCATCGGTCAGGCGGTAGACGGTGGAATCGCCGAGTTGGGCGAAGCTGGTGATACGCAGGCCCTCGAACTCGCTGAGCTCGGGGCCGGGTCGGGTTTCGGGTGTCGCTGGGGACCGGGCGTTGACCTGGTCGACCACCAGGACCGAAACCGTCAGGAAACAGCCGAAGAGGAAGCCGGAGATGCCCAGGAAGGGGCGGTTGAAGCGCTTCCAGTAAATTCGAGTCATTCGCACGTAGAACCTCGCATCCCGAGGCACGCGAAACAGGCCGTGGGTGTACCAGGGCGGGAGATAGCTGTACGTGCCGTGGGGGTAGCTGTCGGAAAAAGCCTGCTTGGTGTCGTAGGCCGGATAGAGGTGGCGACCGGTGTAGGTCCAGCGCTCGACGGTGAGGCTCTGGGGGCTGTCGCCGTACTTGACGATCCCAAGATGGACCTTGGGCAGGGGGAGCTTGCCGCCGGTGGCCAGGGAATAGAGCGCGCCGACGAAAGGCAGGGTGACGCGATCGAGGCGGCGGCAATAAACGACATGTTCGGCCAAGGCAACACGCGCCTGCTTGTCCATGATCGAAAGATCCTGGATCAGAAAGATAATGTCCCATCCCAGCTTACGGGCGTGAAGGAACCAGTCGATCACAGCTTGACGGGACTTGTCGGCCCAGGAACGGGAGTTGAACCAAGTACCACATTCATCAAGAACTAAGAGGCCGTTCTTAGACTCATCATAAGAGTCGTTACCAGTGCCGATGGCCTCAAGGTCAGCAAGGCTGGGCTTATCGGGGATGCGATAACAGCGGGTTTTTCGGGCCTTCTCGCCGATCAGCTTGTCGAGGTTGAGATCGAGGTTGGTGGCCACCTGACAGCCACGGGTCAGCTTGTCCTTAATCTTGCCGACAGCTACCAGGGTTTTACCGGAACCAAGTTTACCGGTGACGACGTAAACAGCCATTAGATAGAGGGCCTCAGCTGCTCCCACTCGATAATCTGGCGCTTATGGTGGAATACCCACATCGCAATTTTGGCGGAATATATAGCTGCCACACAAGCTTCAAAGTTAGCAGGCTTAACCATTCCCAACCCAGCGGCGAGATCGCCGGGGAGGGAGGCGCTAATACCCGAAATAATAGCCGAGAAAGTCGCGCCCAAACCAACAAGGAGCGCAATATAGAAAGCGATCCAGCCAAGCGACGTAGCCATCCTGACAGTAAATCGGGCGGCAAACTTCGAGACAATCCATTCAACGACTTTGACCAGGACATTAGCCAAAGCAGTCACGCCAGCAAATGCTAAGGGAGCAGCCATAATTACGCCCTCCTAGTTGATGGAGCAAAGAAGGTGTTCATGATAGAAACAACTGTCCAGAAGTAGATGATCCAACCCAACCAGTCCCGAACCGTATTAATAGGCTGGCAAGGAATATCAAGCGTAGTGAAACCAGCATTAAACGTTAGCGACGTACAAGAACCACCAGGCAAGGAAGGGAACTTACTAACGACTTGCTGCGCTATAGACGAGCTTTCATCGCTGCCAATCTGATCGAGTTGATCAAGAACGTTATCACCATGCGTTTCAGCTTCTTGCTCAGCATTGTCAGCAATATCATTAAGGCCAGATTCACTTAACATCGAATCAGGATCAGGCGCTTCTTCAGTAAGTGACTCTTCAAGCCCTTCAAAACCTTCAGACATAGAATCATCAAGATCACCGAAGCCTTGTGAAATACTACCAGCAAGATCAGAGATCCCATCCGCAATAGTCTTCAAGAGCCCCGAGTCAGAACCCTGGGTACCATCACCAGAAGGCCCCGCCCCAGGAGCAGTCGGCGCAGTCGTTTTTTCTTTTACAGTACCGTCAGGATTGTACGATGTTGATACACCTGAAGGCTCAGTAATTGTATAACTTCCATCATAATGATCTACCCGAGTTGAACCGTCAGGGTAATCGCTGCCAACATTAGCATCCTCGCCTTCATAACAATAAGTATCACCATTACCAGAAGACACATTTGAAAAGGGGCAATCCTGAGAAGGGTCCGAGGTTGGAGTTAAATCAATATCAGAGGAAGGAACCCAACCGTTATCAAGATCAGGAGGGGGAGGGGAGAGTTCTTCTGGTGTACTAGGTGCATCAGGTGAGGCACCAATCGGGTCAAAAGTCGCAAGCCAATCACCGTTAGGAAATTGAACGCTAACACTAGGGTCAATAGTTCCCACCCAATCACAGCCGCCGGCACTAACAGTAGAGCCAGACTGAAAGCCATCAGAAACACGAAGGGACTTAGAATCTAAAGTCTTGCAATGTTCATCCGTAGACATAGGAGGATCGGGTAATTCATCAGAATAACCAAATTCACCATAATTTTCATGCGGAATAGAGTCCATCATGTCTGACATATCCCAACGGTCTGACCAGTACATAATTACGCCATCAAATTTACCTTCATAATGCTTACTTGGGGAACATTCAACTATATATCTAGGATACCCTTTTTTAAAGTTAAGTAAATTCGAACAAGAACTTGCCAAGAGATTAGGCATTTCATACCACATCCCTGCATAAGCAGGTAAAGAAAATATTAATATTGAGAGAAATAAAAAAAAGAGAAAGAAACGCATGTAGTCACCTGAGAGAGCCATATAAAAGAAGGGGGAGCCATAGCCCCCCCAGGTAACAGCGGAACTATCAGGAAGCGCGGTTGGCGAACTTCTTGAAAAGCTTAATACCCACCAGACCCGCGACGATGGTAGTCACGACCGGCCATGCGGCAGAGATCATGGTTGAAGCTTCCGTTTCGATCGCGGCAATAGCGCTTTCAGCAGCGGATGTATCAGAGGCGCTAGCAGAACCAGCGACAACCAGGGCGGTCAGGCCAGCGCCGGCATGAGCGTAACGGTTACGAGCAGCATGGCCCAGCTTACGAAGTGCATTAGTCATGAAGAAACCTCGACGAGACGTTTGAAGGTGAGAACGATATAGGCCCATGCCCAACCGAGGGCGTAGGCACCGAAGAGAGAACCAACGAGTTCCGCAATGGTCAAGTTCATCGTTGGCCCCCTTTTATTGCGCCGAGCCCGAAGGCAATAACGAGCGCGGCGCAATAACCGAGGAGCCACAGTTGCTCATATTGCTGAGTGTCCATGGCTCGTGTTCCTTGTTAGCCGGCGGCTTTGGTGTCGCTTTTGGCAGCGCCGGGGTGGCCGGTGGCGGAGGGTTTACGGACGGCGATGGCGTGCATCGTCATCTTCCCTTGTGAAGTACGCATCTCAGCGTCGATCTCGAGATTGCAAGGCATATGCGGGGCATGAGCCCGGAGTTGGTCTAGCAGCTCGTAAGGGGCCGAGATGGTCATGACTTCATAGCCAACACGGTTCTCGTTATCGGGATCGGCTTCGTTCATCAGGGTGAGCTTGGCGCCCTTGATGCCGCCGTCCATGGAGTAGCGCATAGCGCCGAGAACGCGGGCTTGAATGGTGTTGATCATAAGGTAGTCCTTCCTTTCTTGGCGTGGGCTTGGGTGAGCTGTTCGCAATGCTCAGCGAGAGCCGCTAGCTCGGTGGTAGAAGGAGACGGACCGTCCGTCTCCTGGATGAAATACTCTGCAAGGCGGTAAAGCAGCGCGGCCTTGCCGTAGTCCCGGCCGTGGAGGCACCGCCCGGCCCGCTCCCTCAAGGCTCTGAGCTCCGGACTGGGGGTCCCCCGCTCCGTCACCCTGCCCGTCGGTCGTCCCGCACGGCAGTCGACGCCGCCCTCCCCGTCAAACGTCGCTGCGCGAGTTGTGACGGGGAGGCCGTCGCCGACTCGGGGAGCCGTGCGACCGACGGGCGACGGGTGACGGGCTGGGGGATTCATGATTAAAGCTCCGAGCCTTGGGAGCGGCCGGGGGCCGCAGGCACAGCCGCCTGGGGGGCAGCATCGAGGCCGAGGGCGGTGAGGTCGCCACCCTCGAGGCGTTCCAGGCCGTCCTGGACGAGCAGTTCGCCGAGGCCGGAGGGGGTGACCTGGTGCGTGCCGGCCTGGACGAGGTAGCGGCTGTAGGTGTCGGCGTCCAGGAACACGCGAACGGGCTGTTTCTTGCCGGTGGCGTGGGTCATTGGGTGTTCCTCTGGTGGGGGTGTGGATAAGCCGGGGTGCCGAAAAAGGGCACGATCAGTCGTCCAGCAGAGAGGGGCGACGGGGTGTGGATAACGTCACGGGCCAAAGGGACAGGCAAGCGGCAGGGTGAAGCGGGGACGGTGTGGGTGTGGATAGATTGAGATCCAGGAGACGCCTCGGGATCAGGTTGGGGCGTCTGGCGAAGGCTCTGATAGAGGCGTTCGTAGACAAAGGTCAGGAAGCCCTTGCAGGCGTTGAGGGTGGTGAAGCCCTCGGCAACGAGCGTCCTGCCATTAATGGTGTTGGTGCGAACGGTGACCCTTTGAAAGGTGAAGCCCTCCAGATGGTCAAGAGTGACAAGAGAGCCGAGGTGGATACGCCAGCCCACGCCATCGATCCCCCAAACGGTCGATACGTCATACAGGTGAGGAGAGAACGGCAGGGGGAAGCCATCGAGGCCACGATCACGGGGCGCTTCGAAGGTAGCTTCACAGAAATAGTCGTTATCCTCGGGGTCGTGGTGAGGGACGGTAAAGGTGAGTTCAAAGCCATGGGGGGCGCCCTGTGAGATGACAGGAGCGACTTTCGCCTCGGGGGTAGGCTGGGGCCTATCGATGTTGTAGATACGGCGCAGGAAGGTCAGCGCGGCGTCACGAGTGCCGAAAGTGTAATTTCGGGTGCCATCCTCGGCGGTGCCGAAGAGGTGGGGGGCATAGTCGGTGGCGAGGTTGCCATCGAGCATAACGGTCAACGGAACGAAGACGTTGCAGCAGCCTGGACGGCCATCACGACCTTCAGGGGCGAGCATGGCGGAGGCATGACCAGCAGCGAAAATACCATCGACGTGGATGGAGGCCCACTCGTGGTAACCAGGCAGGTCGAGCGTGCCGAAAGTGGTGAAGTTCAGGGTATAGGTGCTCATGACCACTCCTCCCCGTTCATGCATTCAGCAGTGAGTAGAGCGACGTTCACCAGGCGGCGACGTCCAACCTTGATGAAGGGAAGGTTTCCTTGCTGGATCTGCCCACGGATGGTGTCGGCAGTGAGGCCTGACAGCTCGGAGAACCGCTCGATGGTCATGACTGGCACGGTGGCCGGGACCTGGGGCGCGTTGCTCGTTTCCATGTCGTACCTGCTCGCTGTGGCTGGCTGGTGTAGACTGACCACGAGTGCTATAGCGAGTAGGTGTAAGCACTAATGATCAGTAATCATGAGTGAGTATAGTCATGTGTGATGAGGCGTCAAGCTCATTCGGAGAAAAAATCCGCCTGATTCGTGAGGCGGAAGAAATGGGACGCCAGGAGTTCAGCGACGTGACGGGCATCCCGAAGAACACGTTGATCAGGCTGGAACAAGGAAAAAACGAGCCATCGGCAAAGGTCCTGTCACAGGTATGTAGGTCCTTCGAGAGGTACACGACTTGGCTAATGACTGATCAGGTAAACGAGATTGCAGGGCAAGTTAGCCCGGAGATGGAGAGGGCCAGGAAGGAGCTTAAGCCAACAGGGACGGACACCGACTAACCAGGAGGGTTGTGGATAGATGGTTCCAGGGAGGAAGGCGTGGTGGATAACCTTTTTTTAAATGTGCTTGTGGATATTATACCGAGGCTTTGGCCGATACTGTTAATAAGTATCGGCTTTTATCTTTTCTCAAGTTTTTTCAAAAAAGGCAGGAAGAGTAAAAAACAGAAATCCGTTTATTCAAACCCAAGAAAAACAAAAGATGGATTTTTAAACCACGGATCGGAAAAATCGAATAGTGAAGGAGAAAAGAAAAGACTAAAGGAATGGCAGGGGTTAGAGAAAAAAGACTCCCTGGCGGATTTTGTTATAGAGACATATAAAGAAAAAAAGAATTATTCGGAGACATTGATAGAAAGGGGAGGGGCTTACAAGGCAAGAGAGTACCTGATGACACCGGCAGAGCGTGATGTCTATCGAGTGCTTGAAAAAGCCTACGGTGATAGGTTCAGGATATTCAGCCAGGTGAGGGTGGTGGATGTGATTCAGCCCAATACCTGGAAGCACCATTCGGAAAGTCGGGAGTTTATGTCATTGTTTCGACAGCTTTCCCAATGGCACTTTGATTACGTGCTGTGTGAAAGAGAGAACTTCAAAATCTTCTGCGCCCTGGAGCTGGATGATGCCAGCCATGAGAGAGCGGATAGAGTAAGGCGAGACCGAATCCTGGATATGGCGTGCAAGGATGCGGGGCTTGAACTAAAGAGAATGCGGATCAACCACGCAACCAAGAGCATTGATGTGGTTAATTGAAGGGAGCTAGTTTCTTGGGCCGGCGTACTGTGACACTTCACCATTGCAAATAACGGCACGGTGAAAGCCAGGAGAGTACCGGGGGTTTCTCCAAACATAAGACTTACAACGATCTCGAACCAAGCGTTCACTACGATAGTTATCCGGATGGCCAAGGATCTGGATAGCGGTAGCCTCAGAGATGCCAATAGCAAGACGACCGTCGGCACGGGCGCGCACCTGCTCATTGCGTGACGCCCTGCGTGGTGCAGAAGAGGTCGACTGTGACGATGGCTGTTGAACCTGGTCAGGCTGAGGGACAGGGCGAGAACGAAGAGAGTGAAGCGATCCAGAAGGAGGCGCCTGGTAAACGGAGATACCACCACCTGGGCGGTAAGCACCACCGCCGCAAGGGCTGTCCTGATAGACGGTTTGGCCATCGATGGTACAACGATGGATCTCGGCGTGAGCAAAAGGGGATGCGAGGAGAAGGGCAAAAAGGAGCGTCTTGGTCATCATCCATGAGGCCGGTAGCGGGGTGGCCTAAGCCAATATAGCACAAGGCGGGGTGTCGACATTGTGTCGACGGCAATGTGCCGTTACGGTGTGAAGCGAGGCGGTAGAGAAAGCTAAAGGACCATTTTATGGAGCTGTGGACAAGTGCAAGCAGATACGGAATCCACTTGTAATCAGTAGGTCCCGGGTTCGACTCCTGGTGCCGGCACCATCTCAAGCAGTGCAAAATCAGCTACTTACGAGCAAGAGTGGAATCCCCACCTGGCGTGTCAGTAGACCTGACAGCTTCGTGAAATAGAGACAGATCATCAGCCTCACACTTGTTTCCATCTGGAACCGAGGTGAGGTTATGCGCGTTGTATCTGTTATTTCGACCAAGGGCGGGGTCGGCAAAACTACCGTCACAGCCAATCTGGGCGGCCTCCTGGCCGATGCGGGCCTCAGGGTCCTGTTCATTGATCTGGACAGCCAGCCGACCCTCTCCAGCTACTACCCCCTTCGCACCGAAGCCCCTGGCGGCACCTATGAGCTGATCGCGCTCAGCGACACGGCGCCCGATCGCGTCATATCGCAGACGGCCCATCCCAATCTGGATGTAGTGATCTCCAACGATCATGCCGGCCAGCTTCCTCAGCTGCTGCTCAACGCCCCGGACGGCCGTTTCCGGCTTGCCCAGCTGCTCTCCAATCTGTCGGGCTATGACCTCATCCTGATCGACACCCAGGGGGCGCGCTCCATCACGCTGGAGATGGCGGTCCTCGCCTCCGATTACGCTCTCTCTCCCATCACCCCCGAGCTGCTCTCAGCCCGTGAGTTCGTGCGCGGCACCGTTGGCCTGCTGCGCGACCTTGAGGCGCTCAGCCAGTTCACCCACCTCTCTGTTCCCCCCGTTTCCGTACTCGTGAACCGCCTGGATGAAACCGCCGATGCTCGGGGCATCCACCAGACCCTGGCAGAGATGTTCGCCGCCGGCGAGCAGGGCGTCACCGTCATGCAGAGCACCATCCGCGCCGGTGTCGCCTTCCGACAGGCGGCCAGCGCCGGACTGCCGGCTCACCAGTTCGAGCCGCGCAAGCCCGCCGGCCGCAAGTCTCCTTCTGCTGCCGACCAGGTCAAGGCGATGGCCCGTGAGCTCAACCCCGACTGGCAGCGGCTGATCGACGCCATGGTCATTACCACCGCCATGCAGGGAGGCTGCCACGATGAGTGCCATTGAGAACCTGGTCGAGCTCCGGGTAGCCGAGGAGCGCCCGGAAGCCGGCTATCTGCCGCCTCACAGCCTGGAGGCGGAGCAGTCGGTGCTGGGCGGTCTCTTGCTGGATAACGCCATGTGGGACGAGGTCGCCGACCGCCTGGCGCCGGCGATGTTCTACCAGCAGGGCCATCGCCTGGTGTTTCAGGCGATCAAGGCGCTGGCCGAGCGCGACCAGCCGATGGATGTGGTGACCGTCTCCGAAGCGCTGGAGGAAGCCCACCAGCTGGAGCAGGTGGGAGGGCTCGCGTTTCTGGCTGAGCTGGCCCGCAATACGCCCAGCGCGGCCAATGTGGCGGCCTATGCCGAGATCGTGAAGGACCGCCATGCGCTGCGGCAGCTGATCCACACCTGCTTCACGCTGAACCAGCAGGCCCTGAACGCTCAGGGCCGCACGGCCGCCGAGCTGATCGAGGAGGCCGAGCAGAAGCTCTTCGCCCTGACGGAGGAGCGCCACGACCGGCTGAGCTCCATGAAGGAGATGCTGGGGGAGGCCATCAACGTCATCGATCAGGCCTTCAATGCGCAGGGTGGGGTGACGGGGATCCCGAGCGGCCTGAGCGAGCTGGACGCCATGACCGCGGGCTGGCAGCCGGGGGATCTCATCATCCTGGCCGGCCGCCCCTCCATGGGCAAGACCGCCATGGGGCTCGGCTTTGCGGAGCATGCCCTGATGGCAGAGGAGGCTGCCGGTCCGGTCTTTATCTTCTCCCTGGAGATGCCCGAGTCGCAGCTGATGCTGCGGCTGATCGCCAGCCTGGGCAATGTCTCCCTGCAGAAGCTGCGCACCGGAAAGATGGAAGACGGGGATTGGCCCAAGGTAACCGCCGCGGTCAGTCGGCTCACCCAGCTGGACGGGAAGCTCTTGATCGATGATGCCTCGGGAATCACCGCTTCCAGCCTGAAGGCCCGCGCTCGCCGCATGACCCGCCGCTTCGGGCGCCCCTCCATGATCCTGGTGGACTACCTGCAGCTGCTTCAGGAGCCGGGCAGCGAAAACCGCACCCTCGAGGTGGGCAAGGTCAGCCGCATCCTCAAGGAAACCGCCAAGGAGCTGCGCACCCCGGTGATTGCCCTGTCGCAGCTCAACCGCTCCTTGGAGACCCGCCCCAACAAGCGCCCCTGCATGGCCGACCTACGTGACAGTGGCGCGCTGGAGCAGGATGCCGACGTCATCGCCTTCATCTACCGCGACGAGGTCTACCACCCCGATAACGAAGATAGCCACGGCCTGGCCGAGCTGATTCTGGGCAAGCAGCGCAATGGGCCCACCGGCACCGTGCACCTGGCGTTCCAGGGAGCGTCGGCGCGCTTCAGGCCGTTGGCCTGGCAGCATCAGGAGGTGACCCCATGAGCCAGTATCGCGTGCGCACACCCGAGCCCCGCTCCCGACTTTCAAAGGCGCTGGCTCAGGTCATGAACGAGACTCGCCAGCGTCAGCTTGAGGCTGAGCAGCAGGGGCTCTCATCCCTCGAGCATCTGATCTGCGTGGCTCAGGGCCACAGCGGCCAGTCCCACCACCTGCGCCGCCTCCTCCTCGCGCTCTACAACGGCTACCGCTGGCCCTTCGAGATGCAGCGGCTCCGCGGGCTCGACGCGTCGCTACAAGCGGATGCTCTCGCGGTGATCCAGATGGCCACCTATAGCGGCCACGAGATCCACACCTTCATCGAGGGTGGTGATGCCTTGCTGACACGCTTCTGGGAGATCGAGGAGGCCAACGATGAGTAAGTCGCTGTCGGCAGCACGAGGGTGCAAGGGGATGCAGCGCCTGGTGCGCTATGCCGCCACCCGGGGGTGGGAGGTGCAGCGAACCAGCGGCGGGCACCTGAGGTTCAGTAAGCCCGGCTGTGCGCCGGTCTTCACCTCATTCACCACCAAGGACCGCCGCGCCGAGCTCAATGCACGCGCCCAGCTGCGCCGCGCGGAGTGGCAGCAGAGGTTCCGCCATGACGAGTGATGCCACTGTCATCAGCACCCAGGCGCCGCTAGCCGGCGCCCTCTTTGCCCGCTTCGTCACCGAGGAATACCGCCGATGAAACGCCCGACCGACCAGCAGCTTCGCGAGCGCCTGATGCAGCCCAGCCCCAAGCGTCAGGGGCAGCCTGTGGATGCCGTGACTCCGCCCGATCAGGAGATGGCCGTCTGGGTCACCCTGGACATGCTCAAGCCCTACGAGCACAACCCCCGGCAGGTGCAGAATCCCAAGTACGAGGAGATCAAGGCGTCGATCCGTGCCGCGGGCCTCAAGCACAAGCCCCCTGTCACCCAACGGCCGGGCGAGAAGCACTACACCATCTGCGACGGTGGCAATACCCGCCTGCAGATCCTGCGCGAGCTCTATGAAGAGACCGGCGAGTCGCGCTTCCACGCCTTCTATGCTCTGTACCGACCCTGGCAGTCGGAAGTGAAGATGCTGACGGGACACCTCAGCGAGAACGACAACCGTGGCCAGCTGCTCTGGATCGAGCGTGCCAAGGGTGTGGTGGACGCCAGGGCAATGTATGAAGAGGAGAGCGGCGACACGCTCTCGCAGCGGGAACTTATCAAGCGTCTGGCCGAGGACGGCTACCAGGTTGCTCAGAGCCATATCAGCAAGATGCTTTACACCGTCGAGTACCTGCTGCCTACCCTCCCCAACACCCTCTACAGTGGTCTTGGCCGACCACAGGTCGAGAAGCTGATCAGCTACCGGGAAGCCTGCCGGCTGCTCTGGGAGCGCTGCACCGAGGAGGTCACGCCCGAGGGCTTTGCCGAGGCCTGGCACCAGACCATGGCCTGGTTCGATGATGAGGGCCAGACCGAGATGAACTGGAGCATCGTGGTGGACCGGCTGTGCGGCATGCTGGCCGACCACACAGGGGTGCACTTCAACGTCTGCGAGCTGACCCTCGATAACATCGTCACCTACCGCAAGCGACGCTGGGACCTGGAAGAGCATCAGGCTTTTGAGGCCCTGGACGTGGAGCTGCAGCAGATGCGCGACCCCAACGCCCAGCCGCCCTCGCTCTATCCGCCGCTGCCCGAGCCCGCCACGGGCGGTGCGCCGGTGGTGAAGGTACCCGCTTCAGATCCTGGCCGTGAACCTCAATCTCAGCCGCAGACCGACCCTCAGGCCGAGCAGCTGCCGTCGCCTCGGACCCTTAGCCGAGACGCGCCTACCGACGATGAGAGGGCAGAGAGCGCCGAGCTGCTTCGGCTGCGTGAGCAGGCTGCCGCTCTGGAGCGCGAAAAACAGCAGCTGAGCGAGTCACCGTCTCCCTCGGTGTCGGTATTCAGCGAGCCGGCATCGGAGGCTGACCCAGTGCCCATGGCGGCACCCGCAGAGGAGGCGGGTGACTGGCCAGAGGGTGCTGCGCGGACGGAGGCCGAGCGGGCTGCCCGCCTTGAAGGGCTGACTCAGTCCCGCTGGGAAGAGACTCCAGGGAAGCGCGGCTACCGTCACCACCTGGCCAGCGAGCTCGGCGTG
>NZ_AXCA01000004.1:0-30691 GCF_000475415.1 Halomonas sp. PBN3
CAGCCAGTGGCGGGGCAGAACCCGCTGGAGCTGCGCACCGCGCTGTTCTTCGGCGCCCTGCTGGCAGCGATCATGCTGCTGGGGGAGTGGCTGCGCGGCTGGCTGGGGGAAGCCGGCATCTACCTGCTGGCCACCACCTCGGGGATCGCCGACGTCGACGCCATCACCCTCTCGCTGACGCGGATGTCGCGGGACGTCATCGCCGGGGAGACGGCGGTGGTCGGCATCATCCTCGCCGCGGCCACCAACAACCTGGTCAAGGCGGGGCTGGCCGGCGCCTTCGGCACCCGGCGCACCGCCTGGCGGGTGGGGATACCGATGCTCGCCTCCCTGGCCATCGGCCTGGCGGTGGCCTGGCTGGCCTGAGGCGAGGGGCCGCAATGCCGAGACGACGACGCCCGCCACGGCGGGGCCGGGCGGGCGTCGTCGGTCCTCGAGCCGGGGCGCGCTACCAGGTGAGGCAGATCTTGCCGAAGTGGCGGCCGGCCTCCTGGTGGCGGAAGGCGTCGGCGATCGCCTCCAGCGGGAACTCGCGGTCGATCACCGGGCGCAGGTCGCTGGCCTCCAGGGCGCGGATCATCTCCAGCTGGTGGCGGCGACTGCCGACGATCAGCCCCTTCAGGCTGGCCTGCTTGGCCATCAGCTTGGCGGTGGGAATCTCCCCCTCACGGCCGGTGAGCACGCCGATCAGGGCGATATGGCCGCCGACGCGCACCGCCTCGATGGACTGCGGCAGGGTGCCGGGGCCGCCCACCTCGATTACCTGGTCGACCCCCTCGCCGCCGGTCAGGGCCTTCACCGTCCTGCCCCACTCCGGATCCTCGCGGTAGTTGATGACATGCTCGGCGCCCAGCTCGCGCAGCCGCTCGAGCTTCGCGTTCGAGGAGGAGGTGGCGATCACCCGCGCCCCCATCAGCCGTGCGAACTGCAGGGCGAAGATGGAGACGCCGCCGGTGCCCAGCACCAGCACCGTGTCGCCGGCCTTGAGGCCGCCGTCCACCACCAGGGCACGCCAGGCGGTGAGCCCGGCGGTGGTCAGAGTGGCCGACTCGGCGTGGGACCAGCCCGCCGGCTGGCGGGTGAAGGCGCCGGCCTTCGCTACCACCTGCTCGCGGGCGTAGCCATCGACGCCATCGCCCGGGGTGGTGGCGAAGTTGCCCAGCCGCGCCGGCCCCTCCAGCCAGGGCGGGAAGAAGGTGGAGACGACCCGGTCGCCCTCGGCGAACTCGGTGACGCCCTCGCCCACCGCCTCGACCACGCCGGCACCGTCGGACATGGGGATGCGCCCGTCGTCCACCGGGATCATCCCCGCCACCACGGCGTAGTCATGGAAGTTCAGCGAGCTGGCGTGCAGGCGCACGCGGATCTCGCCGGGGCCCGGCTCCCCCGGCGCCTGCTGTTCGTTCAGCTGCAGGTTGTCGAGCCCGCCCGGGCTCGTCAGGGTCACGACCTTCATGTCCGCTCCTTGTGGCTGGAATCGATGGATATCCGGAATAGCCTGACACAGGGGTGCGGGCGATGCCCGCCGAGATCAAGCCCCGCGCTCGTTGAGCCGCCAGTCGTTGTCGGTGAGGGGCACGGCGCCATCGGCGGTGACCCGCACGGTGTCGCTGAGCCCCACGCCCCACTCCCCCGGGCGGCGCAGGCAGAGCGGCAGGTGGAAGACCATGTCCTCGGCGAACTCGCGGGCCTGGCCCCGGGCGATGTAGCCGGTGCCCTCCACCCAGCTGGGCGGGAACTGCGCGCCCACAGCGTAGCCGAACACCCCCGAGAAGAACAGCGCCTCGGCGTGGGGCGCCAGCACCGCCTCGGCGGCACGGGCGGCGTCGTCGAAGGTGCGCCCCGGGCGCATCTCGGCGACGAGCGCCTCGAAGAGCCCGCGACACACATCACGCACCGCCTGCATCTGGGCCGTGGCCCGCCCGGCCACGGCGGTGCGCATCATCGGCGCGGTGTAGCGCTGGTAGGCGCTGCCGAACTCCAGGAACACCGGGTCGCCCGGTTCGATGACGCGACGCTTGTGGTTGACGTGGATGATGCTGATGCGCCGCCCGCTGGTAACGATGGGCTGCAGGCTCATGAACTCGCCACCGTCGGCGAGCAGGGCCCGGGCCCCCTCGGCGGCAACATCGTTGTCGGTGACCCCGGGGGCGATGACCGCCTCGGCGGCGGCGAGGCCGGCCGCGGTGATGCGCGCGCTCTCGGCGAGGCAGTCGAGCTCCGCCGGCGTCTTGACCAGGCGGATAGCATCCACCAGGGCCCCGCCGTCGTCGCGGAAGCGCTCGGCGCCGAGCCGCGCCTGCAGCTCACGGATCACCCCGAGGCGCAGCCCCGCGCCATAGAGGTCCAGGCCGATGGCGCTCCGCCCCGCCAGGGTCTCGGCCAGCGGCGCGATCACCTCGTCGATGCCCTCCCAGCGGTAGCCGAGGATCTCGTCCACCGTGGCGGTGACCACCGCCGGGCCGGTCTCGATGGAGGGCACCTGCAGCACCCGCCGTTCGGCCGTGACCACCAGGGCGGTATGCACCGAAACCTCGAAGGTGTGGTAGCCAGTCAGGTAGAAGATGTCCGCCGGGTCAGTGAGCAGCAGGGCATCGAGGCTCGCCGTGGCCATGGCGGTGCGCACCCGGGCCAGGCGGGCCGCGAACTCCTCGGGCGGGAAGGGCAGCTCGCTGCCCTGGAGGCGGGCCGCGAGGGCGTGGCGGTAGGCGTGGTGGTCCATGGCGATCTCCGCGGTGATGGGCCGACTCCGGCAGTGTAGTCGTGACGGGCGTCATGCACGGCGGCGATTGGCCCTGTTCGCGCCCCCCGCGGTCTCGTAGAATCCAGCCTCGTGTTGAACTCGACAGGATGATGACATGGGCAGGGCCTTCCAGAACCGCAAGGAATCCATGGCCAAGACGGCCGCCGCCAAGACCAAGGTCTACAGCAAGTACGGCCGCGAGATCTACGTGGTCGCCAAGCAGGGCGGCACCGACCCCAACGGCAACCTGGCGCTGCGCGGGCTGATCGAGCGCGCCAAGAAGGACCAGGTGCCCAGCCACGTGATCGACAAGGCGCTGGACAAGGCCAGCGGCGTGGGCGGCGAGGACTACTCCCCGGCCCGCTACGAGGGCTTCGGCCCGGGCAGCTGCATGGTCATCGTCGACTGCCTCACCGACAACCCCAACCGCACCTTCGGCGAGGTGCGCACCTGCTTCAACCGCGCCAAGAGCAAGCTGGGCACCCCGGGCAGCGTCAGCCACATGTTCGACCACTGCGCCATCCTGGCCTTCCCGGGCGACGACGAGGAGGCGGTGCTCGAGGCGCTGATGGAGGCCGATGTCGACGTCACCGACATCGAGAACGAGGAGGGTCGGATCACCGTCTTCGCCCCCCATACCGAGTACGCCAAGGCCAAGCAGGCACTGCTCGACGCCTTCGGCGAGCTGGAGTTCGAGGTCGACGAGATCCAGTTCGTGCCCCAGACCACCACCGCGCTTGCCGGCGACGATGTGGCGCTGTTCGAGAAGCTGGTCGACGCCCTCAACGACTGCGACGACGTCCAGAACGTCTTCCACAACGCCGAACTGCCCGAGGAGTGAGGCGGCGGAGCCGCCTCGAACACGCTACTCCACGGTGATGGTGATGACCTCCGAGGTCACCGGCGGGTCGAAGCTCAGGTGCCGGTGGTCCATGAACAACAGCTGCAGGTCATGCTCGCCCGGCGCCAGCTCCAGCGTGGTCTCGGTCTGGCCGCCGCCGAAATGGCGCATGCCGTCGTTGGCCGGCAGCGGCTGGTCGAGATCCACCGCGTCCAGCGGCGTGTCCACCAGCAGATGGTGGTGGCCGGTGCCCTCGGCCTGGGTGCCGGCGGGGGCCACGCCCATCCCCCTGAGGCCCATGCGCACGGTCACCGGGCCAGAGAGGGTCGCGCCCTGCTCGGGTGAAAGGAAATAGACCTCGGCCCCCTCCGGGGCCGCGACACGTTCCATCTCGGCCATGGCCGGGGCCGCCAGCAAAGCACTGCCGGCCAGGCCCAGCGCCAGGGCAAGGATCCGTGGGTTCATGATGCTCTCCTCTGCCATCCCCGATGGCATGCAGGGCGGCAGGTGCCGCCGGATACGCCATGCGGGCTATCCAGAGCCCGCTCCCATCCTGTCAGGCTAGTCGAGAGCAGCAGGCTTGGCAGGGAGCATCGGTTGGCAACGGCAGCGCACGCCTCGCTCAGCGTCCCTTCTGGGACTCCTGCCACGCCTCGGCGGCCTCCTCCACACCGGGTTCGTCGCTGCGATCGAGGGCCGCCTGGCGCCGGGCCTCCTCGTCGCGCACATCGTCGATCACCGTCATCAGCTCGTCGACATCGACGGGGGTGGTATCGTGCACGAAGCGCCCGGTGAGGCGGCTCTCCGGGTGCAGCTCACCGGCCTCATAGAGCGCCCAGATCTCCTTGCCGTAGTCGGTGGCCAAAAGCTCCGGGGCGAAGCGCCCGAAGTAGCGGCGCATGTTGTCCACGTCGCGCTCGAACATCCACTCGGCGCCGTTGTTGCCGGCGGCATCCACCGCCTGGGGCAGATCGATGATCACCGGCCCGTCGGCGGCCAGCGGCTGCAGGCGCCTGGGTATCTTCATCGTTGCTCCCTAAGTTGGCCGATGCCTGTCATCGGCTGACCCGCCGGACGCGCACGCGGCGTCCCTTGATCCGGCCGTCACGCAGGCGCGCCAGGGCCCGGTCGGCCACCTCGCGTCGCACGGCCACGTAGGCGCTGTTGGCCAGCACCTTGATCTTGCCCACCTGGTCGCCGGCCAGACCCGCCTCGCCGGTCAGGGCGCCGAGGATATCGCCGGGGCGTACCTTCTGCTTCTTGCCGGCGCCCAGCTGCAGGGTCGCCATGAGCGGCACCAGGGGGTCGCCGGCGAGCACCGCGCGCGGCGGCAACGCGGCCTCCTCCAGGGGCTCGCCGAGAAACTCGGTGAGACGCGCCAGCCGGTACGCCTCGCCCTCGCCGACCAGGGTGCAGGCGACCCCCGCGCTGCCGGCCCGGCCGGTGCGCCCGACGCGGTGCACATGCACCTCGAGCTCCCGGGCGATGTGGTAGTTGAACACCGCATCGAGCTCGGCGATATCGAGCCCGCGGGCGGCCACGTCGGTGGCCACCAGGATGGAGGCGCTGCGGTTGGCGAAGAGCACCAGCAGCCGGTCGCGGTCGGCCTGTTCCAGGTCGCCGTGCAGCGCCAGGGCGCTGAAGCCCGCCGCGTCGAGCGCCTGGGCCACCTCGTCGGTCTCGCGCTTGGTGTTGCAGAACACCACGCTAGACGCCGGGCGGAGGTGCAGCAGCAGCCGGCTGAGCGCCTCCAGGCGCGCCTGGTCGCCGTCGGCGACCCGGTAGACCCGCTCGTGGATGCTGCCGGCGTCGTGGCTCTCGGCCACCTCCACGCCGACCGGGTCGCGCATCAGCGCCGCGGCCAGCGGGCGCACGGCATCGGAGAAGGTGGCGCTGAACAGCAGCGTCTGGCGGTGAGCCGGGGTCTCGGCGACGATCGCCTCGAGGCTCGCCTGGAAGCCCATGTCGAGCATGCGGTCGGCCTCGTCCAGCACCAGGGTCGCAAGCCCATCCAGGACGAGCGAGCCCTTACGCAGGTGCTCCTCGATGCGACCCGGGGTGCCCACCACCAGGTGCGCGCCGTGGGCCAGGGAGGCGAGCTGGGGGCCGAAGGGGGCGCCGCCGCACAGGGTCAGCACCTTGACGTTGGGCAGGGTCCGCGCCAGCCGGCGCAGCTCGCTGGCCACCTGGTCGGCCAGCTCCCGGGTCGGGCAGAGCACCAGTCCCTGCACCCGGAAGCTGGCCAGGTCGAGCCGCGAGAGCAGCCCCAGGCCGAAGGCCGCGGTCTTGCCGGAGCCGGTCCTGGCCCGGGCGATCACGTCGCGGCCGGCCAGGATCGGCGGCAGGCTCTCGGCCTGGATCGGCGTCATGGCGGTGAAGCCCAGGGAGTCGAGGTTATCGAGCAGCGAAGTCGCCAGCGGCAGCGTGGCGAAGGCGGCGTCGGGTGAGGTATCGGACAAGGGGAGATCCTGCAGGCAAGAAAGGGCGCCGGTGACGACGGGCGCGTCGGGGTCATGACGGGGAGCGACGAGGGCCGGACGGCATGGCCCGGCAAGGCGGGCTGATGGCAGGTCGGCAGGATAGCAGAAAGCGTTGGGCAGTGCCCCGGCCGGGCCAGCGATGGCGCCTCTGCTATGATGGCCGCCACGCCCCATTCATCGCCCCACGCTGGGGCCAGAAAAGTTGCCGTGCCCATGCCGACACCCCGCCGCCAGCGCTCCACGGACGACAACGCCGCTTCCGCTCCCGGAAGGCGACGCCACCCCGCCCCGTCGCTCCCCTTCGCCACCCTCCGCGCCGGCGGGGAACTGCGCGCCGGCCTCAGCTCGCTGCGCGACACCTTCAGCAATCGCCACCACTCCCTGGACTTTGCCTACTCCCACGCCCACTACCTGCGCAATCGCGTGCTGGCGGTGGGCCTGCTGTTCCTGCTGCTCACCCCGTTGTGGGCGCTGGTGGATATCGTAATGCTGCCGCGCGACCTGTGGGGAATCACCCTGAGCGGGCGCGGCCTGCTGCTGGCGGGGCTGGCCGGCGTGCTGCTGCTGGCCAGGCAGAGCCGCGAGCGGATCGGGCGCATCCGCGTGAGCGCCGGCCTGCTGCTGGCGCTGCCGGCGGCCTTCTACGCCCTGGTGCTGGGTATCGTGCCCGATGGCGACGTGGCGCGGCTGGCAGGCTACGCCTTCATCCCCTTCCTGCTGGTGGCTGCCCTGAGCGTCTTCCCCTTCACCCTGGTCGAATCGCTGGCGGCGGGAGTGGCGCTGCTGTGGCTGCTGGCCTTCGCCCAGCGGGTCGACGGCAGCTGGCTGACCCCGGCGGGGCTCGAGGGCCTGTGGCTGCTGGCCAGCCTGCTGGCGGTCTCGCTGGCGGCCAACCACTTCCAGCTCAGCCTGCTGATGCGGGTCTACCGCCAGGCCACCCATGACCCGCTCACCGGGCTATTCAACCGCGGCGCGCTGACCCTGCACCTGGAGAAGCTGCAGGCCTGGCGCCGGCAGCAGGGAGAGGCCGCCCCCGCCTGCAGCGTGCTGATGATGGATATCGACCACTTCAAGCGCATCAACGATACCCATGGCCACTCCGTGGGCGACCTGGTGCTGGCGGAGTTCGCCCGGGTCGTCAGCGACCAGACCCGCGCCGAGGACTGCGTGGCGCGCTACGGCGGCGAGGAGTTCGTGGTGCTGCTGGTGGATGCCGACGTGGCACGCGGCGGCCGCGTGGCCGAGCGCATCCGCCTGGCGGTGGAAGCCCACCACTTCCCCGACCATGACCACCAGCGGGTGCCGGTCACCACCAGCATCGGCGTGGCTCGCCTCGGCGAACGGGAGACGCCCCAGCAGGCGCTGGAGCGTGCCGATGCCGCCCTCTACCGGGCCAAGGCGCAAGGCCGCAACCGCGTGACCCACGCCGCATGAGACAGGGTGGTCCCTGCCCGCAGACCCCGGATCCGCGCGTCAGTCCAGGGCGGCGCGCAGCGTCTCGGCGGCCGCCGCCAGGTCGGCCGAATCGGCCATGGGCAGGTTCTCCACCTGGATGTCGCTCATCGCGTCGAGCGGCGTCAGGTGGACATGCACATGGGGCACCTCCAGGCCGACGATCAGCATGCCCACCCGCTGGCAGGGAAAGGCCCGCTTGATCGCCTTCGCCATGCGCCGCGAGACCGCCATCAGGTGCTGGTAGAGCGGCTCGGGCAGGTCGTCCCAGTGGTCGACCTCCTCGCGGGGGATCACCAGCACATGGCCGGGCTTCATCGGCTGGATGGTCATGATGACCACGCACTGGTCATCGTCATGCACGAAGTGTCCCGGGATCTCGCCCTGCATGATGCGGGTGAAGATGCTGGCCATGGCGCCCTCCTGACGGTGTATGGGTAGGGGAAGGGGGGGGTAAGTGACGACTAACGTCGCCTGCAGCGGCGGCGGCAATCGAGTATGCTGGAGGCGGCAGTACCGCACGACCAAGGAGCAGAATACACGATCGATCAGTCAATCCAAGCCAGCACGGAGGTTCACATGAAGGTCTACAAACCTGAATGGCGGTGCACGTTTAGCGTAAACGAAGGCGCGGATGAATCGGCCAGCTGGAAGGAGCGGATCGCCTGGCAGCTGCGCGAGTTCGCCGACCGGCTCGATGGCGGCGGCCGGACCCTCAAGATCGATTGCGACGTCACGCCGGCGGTGAGTCGCGACGAGGTGGATACCTGCTTGGGCAAGGGCTTCGCCGTGACCCAGAGCCTGCTCACCCAGCTCGCCCACCAGGCGGCCTGCGAGGACGTGATGCGCGATGCCAAGGCGGAACTCTTCGAGGAGGAGGACGCCCCGCGACACTGAGGGCTCCCGCTCCTTCTACACCCCGGGCCTGCTCGGGGTGTTTTTGTTTCCAGCGGGCGGCCGGGGTGCACGGCGGCCACAGGCATGGCATCCTCGAGGCCCGCTCCGCCACCGGATACCGTCATGTCGCTCGCCATCAGCCTGATCGCGCCCTCCTCCGTCACCGACGACGACGCCGTGGCGCGCGGTATCCAGGGACTGGCGTCGCTCGGCGTCACGGTGCGTTGCCCGAAGCCGCTGCAGTGCCCGACCCGCTACCTGGCCGGCTCCCGGGAGTGGCGCCTGGCCCAGCTTCACGCCGCCTGTGATGACCCCGAGACCCAGGCGGTGTGGGCGATCCGCGGCGGCTACGGGGCCGCCCAGCTGCTCGACGGCATCGACTGGGCACGCCTTGCCGCTAACCCCAAGCCCCTAGTGGGCTACTCCGATGTCACCGTGCTGCTCGACCACTGGCACCGCCATGGCCTGCCGGCCCTCCACGGCCCGGTGGTCAAGGCCGCCGCCGGCCTGCTCGACGCCTCGCCGGCCGAGCGGGAGGTCCTGGCACGGCAGTACCAGGAGACCCTGGCGCTGATCGAGGGGGGCGTCGCGCTGACCTATCCCCTCTCGCCCTGGGGCGAGGCCCCCGCGCTGCTCTCCGGCCCCCTGGCGGGTGGCAACCTCACCACCCTGGCCAGCCTGGTGGGCACCCCCGCCGCCTTCAGCGCCCCGCCGGGGGCACTCGTGATCCTGGAGGATGTGGGCGAGCCCTGGTACCGCCTGGAGCGCGCCCTGTGGCAGCTGGTGCAGGGCGGCGCCCTGGACCGGGCCGCCGCGGTCTGTCTCGGCACCTTCGAGGGCTGCCCGCCCTGGGGCGACGCGCGACTCGAGGCGATCCTCCTCGAGACCCTGGCGCCACTGGGGATCCCGCTCTACCACGGCCTGCCGGTGGGCCACGGCCTGCACAACCGCCCCTGGCGCTACGGTGCCATCGGCCATATCTCCCCCGGCCGGCTGGCCGTCGCCGGCTGACGCCCGAGCCCATGGGATGCCCTGCCGGCGCCCCGTGTATAAGATTGTCGCGATCTAGCGCCCATCGTCGCCCATCTTCGCGATCGCTTGCGTCGACGCGAGGTGGTGGTTATTATTTGTGCAACGCAGCGGGGGAGCGCCCCTCATCGCATTGCCGCCCGCCAGCACACATCGCCCCAGCGAGAACCGTGAGGTACCACCGATGGGAACCCGATCGCGCCTGACCCTGACCTGCTGCCTAGCAGGCCTCCTGACCCTCGGCACTGTGACCACCGCCAGCGCCGAGACTCAGAAGGGATACGCCTCCTACTATCACGACAAGTTCCAGGGTCGTACCACCGCCAGCGGTGCGCCCTTCGACCAGAACCAGCTTACCGCGGCCCATCGCCATCTGCCCTTCGGCACCGAGGTCATGGTGAAGCGTCCGGACACCGGCCAGGAAGTGAGGGTCGTGATCAACGACCGCGGCCCCTTCGTGAAGGGGCGCATCATCGACCTCTCCAAGCGCGCCGCCCAGAAGCTGGGCCTTCTCAACCGGGGCGTCGCCCCGGTGATGGTCACCCAGATCAACTGATCCCCGCCACGGCGGGCGGCAGCCCCGCGCCGCTCGCCAGCTGCAGCGCGATGAAAGCCATCATCCCCCCGATGGCCCCATCGATGACCCGCCACGCCGCCGGCTGCTTAAGCCACGGCGCCAGGGCTGCCCCACCCCACGCCAGCAGGCTGAACCACAGGATCGATGCCGACCCCGCCCCGGCCAGGAAGCCACCGGTGCTGCTCTGCTGTGCCCCTATCGCCGGAATCAGCAGTAGGGTATCCAGGTAGACCTGGGGATTGAGCAGGGTCACCGCCAGGGTCGCCAGGATCACCCGGCGACGCCCCGGCGACGCGACCGCGTCGCCATCCAGCCCCTGCCGCCCGGTGGCCGCGCGCCACAGCGCCTGGGCGGCCAGCCAGGCGAGAAACACCACCCCGGCCCAGCGCATCGCCTCCATGGCCTGCGGCACTTTGAGCAGCAGCGCGCTGACGCCGAGCATGCCCGCGCTGAACAGCAGCAGGTCGCTGGCCATGCACAGGCCGGCCGACCACCAGTGGTGCTGGCGCCGGATCGCCACCCCCAGCACATAGGCGTTCTGGGCGCCGATCGCCATGATGATCCCGCCGCACACCACCAGCCCGGTCAGATAGCTCTCCAGCATCGGTCCTGCTCCCGCCTGTCATCGATGGGTGCAGCCTAGCCGATCCCTAACATGCGGAAAAATCATCCTGTTAATGCCCCATCAGCTCCGCTTATGCTTATGTCACAAGATCAGGGCCGCAAGGGAGACCCTGTGATGCTGGACTACAAGCTGCTGGAGGCACTGACGGCGGTGGTGGAGTGCGGCGGCTTCGAGCGAGCCGGCGAGGCGCTGGGGCTGTCGCAGTCGGCGATCTCCCAGCGCATCCGCTCGCTGGAGGTGCGCCTGGGCCAGCCGGTGCTGGTGCGCGCTCCGGCCCTGGCCCCGACCCCGGTCGGCCGGCGGCTGCTCAACCACGCCCGGCGCGTGCAGCTGCTGGAGCGCGACCTGGGCCAGGCGCTGCCCACCCTGGCGAGCGAGGCGCCGCGACTGCGCATCGCGGTGAACGCCGACAGCCTCGCCACCTGGTGGGCCGAGGCCGTGGGCGCGCTGTGTCGGGAGGAGGGCGTGGTGCTCGACCTGGTGGTGGAGGACCAGGACGTCGGGCTGCGCCGGCTGCGCGACGGCGACGTGGCCGCCTGCCTGTGCGCCAGCCCCCGGCCCATCGCCGGGGCCCGCGCCCTGCCGCTGGGCCAGATGAGCTACCTGCCGCTGGCCACCCCCGGCTATCGCCGGCGCCACTTCCCTGAAGGCCCCTCGGCGGAGGCCTTCCGTCAGGCCCCGGCCATCGTCTTCGGGCCCCACGACCAGCTGCAGCACCGCTTCCTGGCCGGTTGCGGCTACCACGGCCCCTTCCCCTACCACCTCTGCCCCGCCTCCGAGGGCTTCGTCAGGCTGGCCCTGGCCGGCATGGGCTACGGCATGATCCCGCGGTTGCAGGTGGCGGGGCCGCTGGCGCGCGGCGAGCTGGTCAGCATCGCCCCGGGCCAGGCGCTGGCGGTGCCACTCTACTGGCACCACTGGCGCCATAGCGGGACGCTGGTCGAGCGGCTGACCGACGCGCTGGGCGCGGTCAGCCTGGCCTGAAGGGCACGTGGCGACGACTTGCGCTACGAGTCGGTGCCGACCTTGTCCTGGGTCTGCGTCTCGAAGTCGCTGGCGGCGTGGCGCTCGTGGAGCTGCATCGATGGCTCCCCGAAGGTGCGGTTGACCATGCGCCCGCGCTGCACCGCCGGGCGGGCGTCGATCTCCCTGGCCCAGCGCTGCACGTGGGTGTACTCCTGCACCTGCAGGAACTCGCCGGCGTCATACAGCCGCCCCAGCACCAGCTGGCCATACCAGGGCCAGTTGGCGATATCGGCGATGGTGTAGGCGTCGCCGGCCAGGTAGCGATTCTCGGCCAGGCGACGGTCCAGCACGTCGAGCTGACGCTTGGTCTCCATGGCGTAGCGGTCGATGGGGTACTCCAGCTTCTCCGGCGCGTAGGCGTAGAAGTGGCCGAAGCCGCCCCCCAGGAAAGGGGCGCTGCCCATCTGCCAGAACAGCCAGTTGAGGGTCTCGGTGCGGGTGGCATGGTCGCCCGGCAGGAACTCGCCGAAGCGCTCCGCCAGGTAGAGCAGGATGGCGCCGGACTCGAACACCCGGGTCGGCGGCTGGGTGGTGTGATCCATCAGCGCCGGGATCTTGGAGTTGGGGTTCACCTCGACGAAGCCGCTGCCGAACTGGTCGCCGTCGCCGATGCGGATCAGCCAGGCGTCGTACTCCGCCTCACGGTGACCCAGCGCCAGCAGCTCCTCGAACATCACCGTCACCTTGACCCCGTTGGGTGTGCCCATGGAGTAGAGCTGGAAGGGGTGCTCACCCACCGGCAGCGCCTTGTCGTGGGTCGGCCCGGCCACCGGACGGTTGATGCTGGCGAATGCGCCCCCGCTCGGCTGCTCCCACTTCCACACCTTCGGCGGCACGTACTGGTTGTGATCGCTCATGCGCTCTCCTGATTGCGAAGCCGCCCCGGGCATCGGGGCGGCGGCGTAAGGCTGCGCTTCACCATAGCGGGTCCGGATGGCGAATTCGAGGGGGCGGCGCCCGCCGGCGTCACTAGGCGACCGCGCTCAGGCCGGGGCGGCCCAGGCGGCGCGCGTGCTGTGCACGGCGCTCTTGTGGGTGATCTGCCAGCGGCCGTCGCGCTTGATCAGCGCCAGCACGTCGACCCAGGAGTCCGCCGGGGTCTCGGTGTTGTCGAAGCCCAGCAGCACGCTGGCGACCTCGCCGGCCTGGGTCACCTGGATCACCCGCCCGCGCACCGGGCGGTGGCTGGCCGCCCAGCGCTCGAAGCGGTCGCTGACCCGGTCCTTGCTAAAGCCGCCCTCGGCGTCCAGCGCCAGGATCCAGGCGTCCTCGTGGAAAGCCTCCTCGAGCTTGTCCCGACGCCCCTGGAACCCTTCCACATAGCACTTCACCACCCGCACGATCTCGTCGTGGTCGGGCGTGCGTTCGTCGACGGTGGTGTTCATCGTCATCCTCTGCGGCTCTCGACATCACATCGCCGCCGCCTGCGAGACGCCGGCGGCGGCATGGCCCTTCGCTGACGCGGCGAGGGGATCAGGCGGGCTGTCGCAGGCCGAGGATCTCGCGGGCCTGCTGCCAGGTGGCCACGGGACGCTCGTACTTCTCGCACAGCGCCACCGCACGCTCCACCAACGCGGCGTTGGAGGGCGCCAGGGTGTCGCGGTCGAGACGCACGTTGTCCTCGAGGCCGGTACGGGTGTGACCGCCGGCGGCGATGGACCACTCGTTGAGCATCAGCTGGTTGGGGCCGACACCGGCACCGCACCACTGGGCATCCGGCGCCAGGCGCTTGAGGGTCTCGATGTAGAAGTCGAAGGTCGGCTTGTCGGCGGGCATGGCGTTCTTCACGCCCATCACGAACTGCACGTAGAGCGGCGCCTTGAGCTTGCCCTGCTTCGACAGGTTGACCGCCTGATGGATGTGCGACAGGTCGAAGGCCTCGATCTCGGGCTTGATGTCGTACTTGAGCATCTCGCCGGCCAGCCACTCGACCAGCTGGGGAGAGTTCTCGTAGACGCGGGTGGGGAAGTTGTTGGAGCCCACCGACAGGCTCGCCATGTCGGGCTTGAGCGGCAGCATGCCGCCACGCTCCTCGCCGGCGCCGGAGCGGCCGCCGGTGGAGAGCTGCACGATCATCCCCGGGCAGTGCTTGTTGAGCCCCTCGAGCAGGCGCCCGAACTTCTCCGGGTCGGAGGTGGGGGTCTGGTCATCGTTTCGCACATGGCAGTGGGCGATGGTCGCCCCGGCCTCGAAGGCCGCCTGGGTGCTCTCGATCTGCTCCTCGATGGTGATCGGAACGGCGGGGTTGTTCTCCTTGCGGGGCAGGCTGCCGGTGATGGCGACGCAGATGATACAGGGGTTGGACATCATGACCTCTCTGGGCACCACGGCGGCGCCTTGGTTCTCGAAGCGGGGGCGTTGCCCCCGTGGCTGTGGTTCGGCGCCGGAGACGCCGAACGCCACCCCGTAGGGCGGCGCAGCTGAGAGGAACCCTGGAGGCCAGGGCGCCTCGTCAGAAGTCGAAGAAGACGGTCTCTCCCTCGCCCTGCAGGCGAATGTCGAGGCGGTAGCGCACCTTGCCGTCAACCTCCTCGCGCCGGGCGATCAGGGTCTGGCGACGCGCCGGCGACTCGATGCGGGTCAGCACCGGGCAGGCGGCGTTGGCCTCGGCCTCGTCCTCGAAGTAGAGGCGGGTCTGCAGGTGAATATTGATGCCGCGGGCGAAGATCGCCAGGTTGATGTGCGGCGCCTGGGGCTGGCCGCTGGCGTGGGCGACCGGGCCCGGCTTGATGGTCTTGAGCGACCATTCGCTGCCGTGGTCGAAGGTGGTGGCGGTGCGACCGAAGCTGTTGAACGGCTTTTTCAGGTCGAACTCGCGCCGGTACTCGCCCTTGGCATCGGCCTGCCAGGCCTCAATGAAGGCGTCGCGCACCAGGTCGCCGTTGCCGTCGATCACGGTACCGACCACCTCGATCCGCTCGCCCTCGGCCCCGTCACGGGCCATCTCGTTCCAGATCTCCTCGTCGCGGGTCGGGTTACCGGCGGCGGCCAGCGCCAGGCCGATATGCACGTAGGGCCCGGCGGTCTGGGAAGCGGTCTCGCGAAGCATCAGTTCGCTGGTGGGTCGGGAATTCGGCTGGTTCATCTCGTTGCCCCTGTCACTGGTTCTCGAACCGATCACTGGTTTTCAAAAAAGGTCTGCAGTTCGCCGCGTACCACCAGGTCGAAGCGATAGGCCAGGCAGTCCATGGGAGTGCTGCGGGCCATGTCCAGGCGACCGATCATGGTCTCGACGGCGTCGGCATCCTTGATGGTGTTGACGATGGGACAGAGCGGGATCAGCGGGTCGCCCTCGAAGTACATCTGGGTGATCAGGCGTGTGGAGATCGACGGCCCCATCACCGAGACGTGGATGTGGGAGGGGCGCCAGCTGTTGGGATCATTGGGCCAGGGATAGGGGCCCGGCTTGATGGTGCGGAAGCGGTACCAGCCCTGCTCGTCGGTGAGGCAGCGACCCACGCCACCGAAGTTGGGGTCCAGCGGCGCCAGGTAGCGGTCGTTCTTGTGGCGATAGCGGCCACCGGCGTTGGCCTGCCACATCTCCACCAGAGTGTGGGGGACCGGCTTGCCGAACTGGTCGACCACGCGGCCGAACATGATGATGCGCTCGCCCACCGGCAGCCCGGGAGCCCCGCTGTCACGGAAGTTCAGCAGCAGGTCGTTGTCATGGGGGCCCATGCGCAGATGCCGGAAGTCGGGACCGGAGAGCTCCGACACGGTGGGCTTCTGCATGCTGACCAGGGCCTGCCGCGGGGAGCGGGCCACGGAGGTCTTGTAGCCGGGGGCATAGGCCGGCGGATGCCAGTTGCGGTCGCGCTCGACGAAGCGCTTGTTCTCTTCCTGCATGACGATCGTCTCCGGGGGTAGATGATTGACCTGGGTCAGTGTCGCGGCATTGACACCGGCTGACCATTGACGTCTCGGCCACCCAACATAACCCCCAGGTTATGGGCAGACCCCGCCCTCACTTCAGGCTCGCGGCCACCTGCCGGAGGCGCTCGCAGAAGGCCTCCAGCGCCAGCGAAGGGCGCAGGGTGGCATTGAGGCAGAGCCCCACCGAGCCGCCCTGCTGCTCCAGCGGTAGGGCCAGCTCGTAGAGCTCTCCCGCCGCCACGCTCTCGCCCACGGCCTCCTCGGGTGCCACCCAGATCGCATCACTGCCCAGGGTGTAGCCGCGACTCAGCGGCAGCGACAGCGTCTCCAGGCGTCGCGCCGGCAGGACCAGGGAGTGGCGCACGCAGAAGCTGTCCACCTGCTGACGCAGGGTCGTCTGGGGCGGCGGCAGCACCCAGGGGTAGGCGCCCAGCGCGTCGGCCGACAGCGGGCTCACGCCGGCCAGGGGGTGCCCGGCGCGCACCATCAGCAGCAGCCGCTCGTAATAGAGATGCTCGAAGGCCAGGTCCTGGATCTCGCGCGCCTCGATCATGCGCCCCACCACCAGGTCCAGCTCCCCGCGGCGCAGCCGCGAGAGCAGGAAGGCGCTAGGGCCGGTCACCACGTTCACGCCGACGTCGGCATGCTCCGCCTCCTGTGCATGCCAGTGCCGCAGTGCTTCGGGGAGCAGGCGGCTCTCCACGGTGGAAAGCGCCCCCACCCGCAGCCGACGCACGCCGTCACGGGCCTCGCCGATAGCGCCGATGCCCTCCTCCAGGGCGCGGATTGCCGGCCCGGCATGGCGCAGCAGGGTGAGGCCGGCCTGGGTTAGCGCCACCCCCTTGGGGGTGCGCTCGAAAAGGCTGGCGTCCAGCGCCTCCTCCAGCTCACGGATAGTCTTGGAGATCCCCGGCTGGGTGATCGCCAGCCTCTCCGCGGCCCGGCCGAAGCTGCGCTGGCGAGCGACCTCCAGGAAGGCCTGGAGATGGCGCAGCTTGATCCTGGCGTTGAGCATTCGCCCCTCCCCCGGCCGTCAGGCCTGGCCGCGTGTCATGCCTCGGCCTGGCCCCAGCCCAGCTCCTTGGCCAGGGCGAAGGCGTGGTTGGCCGCCGGCACGCCGCCGTAGATGGCCACGTGCATCAGCACCTGGCGCAGCTCCGCCTCGGTCAGGCCGATACGCTTCGCCGTCTTGAGGTGCAGCGTCAGCTCCTCGCGGCCCAGCGCGGCCAGGATGCCGGTGGTGATCATGCTGCGCTCGCGACGGGTCAGGTCGTCATTGCTCCACAGCTCGCCCCAGGCCAGACGGGTGATCATCTGCTGGAAGGGGGCGTCCAGACTAGTGGCGTTCTCGGTAGAGCGCGCCACGTGGGCCTCGCCCAGCACCTGCTTGCGGGTCTCAAGGCCCGTAGCGTAATCCACGCCGTTGGCACCCACATCACCCAGCTCCACCGCCATCACCGCCAGCAGCTTCTCGGCGAAGAGGCCGGGCACCTCCACGGAGGGCACGTGGCCCACGCCCTCGAGGATCTCGAGGGGCGCGCCGTCGAGCTCCGCGGCCAGGGCCTCGAGGGTCGAAGGTGGGGTAGCCAGGTCCTCGCTGCCGCCCAGCAGCTGTACCTTCACCGGCTTGCCGCTGAGCTTGCCGGTAAAGGCGTGGCTGCCCAGCATCTCGCAGAGCTTGGCATAGGAGTCATCGTCGCCGCGGCCCATCTGAGTGCACCAGCCCGCCTTGAGGGCCGGCTCCGCCTCGAAGCAGGCCGGGGCGAACCAGCGCGGCACGATCTCTTCGGACATCGCCGCCAGGCCCTCCACGCGGATGCGGCCGGCGCGGGTGTTCCACAGCTCGGCATTGCCGATCACCGCCCCGGTGTTGGTCAGGGTGGCGGAGAGCAGGCGCTCGGCGTGCTCGCTGATCAGCTGCTGGCCCACCACCCCACCGATGGAGGTGCCGGCGAAGTGGAAGCGCTCGGCACCGGCGAGATCGGCCAGGGCCAGGGCCTCCGCGGCCAGGTCGGCCGGGGTGATCGGGCGCTCGCCCCAGGCCTGGCTGGCGCCGTGGCCGGGCAGGTCCCAGGTCAGCACCCGGTAGCGCGGCAGCAGCATCGGCAGGACGTCGTCCCATACCGCCTGGCTCATCCCCAGGGGGTGCGCCAGCACCACCAGGGGGTTGGCCTCGCTGCCGAGCAGGCGATAGGCGATGCTGCGTCCGTCGATAGTAAGAAATGCCATGGGAAGTCTCCTGTTATACCCGCTCGATCAGCGTAGCAATGCCCTGTCCCACGCCCACGCACATGGTGCACAGGGCGTAGCGCTTGCCGCTCTTCTGCAGCTCGTGGGCCGCGGTCAGCAGCAGGCGGGCGCCGGACATGCCCAGCGGATGGCCCAGCGCGATGGCGCCGCCGTTGGGGTTGACCCGCGGGTCGTCGTCGGCAACCCCCAGCTCGCGCAGGCAGGCCAGCGCCTGGGCGGCGAAGGCCTCGTTGAGCTCGATCACGTCGATCTCGTCCAACGACACCCCGGTGCGCGCGAGCAGCTTCTGCACCGCGGGCACCGGGCCGATGCCCATGATGCGCGGCTCGACCCCGGCGGTGGCCATGCCGAGGATCCTCGCCATGGGCGTCAGGCCATGCTGCTCCACCGCCGCGGTGCTTGCCACCAGCATGGCGGCGGCGCCGTCATTGACGCCCGAGGCGTTGCCGGCGGTGACGCTGCCGCCCTCACGGAAGGGGGTGGGCAGGGCAGCGAGCTTCTCGAGTGTGGTCGCGCGCAGGTGCTCGTCCTGGTCGAAGCGCAGCGGTTCCTGCTTGCGGCGCGGAATCTCGATGGCGGTGATCTCCAGCGCGAAGCGGCCGGCTTTTTGTGCGGCGGCGGCCTTCTGCTGGGAGCGCAGGGCGAAAGCGTCCTGGTCCTCACGGGAGATCTTGAACTGCTCGGCGACGTTCTCGGCGGTCTCCGGCATCGAGTCGACGCCGTAGGCCTGCTTCATCTTGGGGTTGATGAAACGCCAACCGATGGTGGTGTCCTCGATCTGCTGGCCGCGGGAGAAGGCGCCGTCGGCCTTGCCCATCACGTAGGGGGCGCGGGACATCGACTCCACGCCGCCGGTCAGCGCCAGGTCCATCTCGCCGGCCTTGATGGCGCGGAAGGCGGTGCCCACCGCGTCCATGCCGGAGCCGCACAGGCGGTTCAGGGTGGTGCCGGGGATGGATACCGGCAGGCCCGCCAGCAGCAGCGACATACGCGCCACGCTGCGGTTGTCCTCGCCGGCCTGGTTGGCGCAGCCCATGAAGACATCGTCGATGGCCGCCGGGTCGAGCCCCGGCGCCTCGGCCAGCACCGCCTTGAAGATGCTGGCGGCGAGGTCGTCGGGGCGCACGCTGGAAAGCGTGCCGCCGAAGCGGCCCACGGCACTGCGCCGCGGATGGCAGAGGAATACGTCGGTCATGGTGATCTCCTGTTCGGCTTACTGACCCGAGTGGGCGCGTTCGGTACGAGCCTTCAGCTCGCGCAGGATCTCGAGCTCACGGGCCGAGGGCTCCGGGGTGCTCTCGAGCCGGTCGGCGAAGCGGATCTCCCAGCCGGTGGCCTCCTGGACCTGCTCGGCGGTAACACCCGGATGCAGCGACACCACCACGAGCTCCCTGGTCTCGGGGTCCGGCTTCATCACGCACAGGTCGGTGATCACCCGGGTCGGCCCCTTGCCGATGTTGGGCACGCCGTCGCGCCCCTTGCCGTCGCGGCCGAAGCCCAGGGTGGTGACGAAGTCGACCTTGTCGACGAAGGCGCGCTTGGAGTGCTTCAGGGTGATGAAGACCTCGCCGGCATTCGTGGCGATTTCCGGCGCCCCGCCGCCGCCCGGCAGGCGCACCTTGGGTTCACGGTAGTCGCCGATCAGGGTGGTGTTGAGGTTGCAGTAGCGGTCGATCTGGGCGGTACCCAGGAAGCCCACGTCGATCTTGCCGCCCTGCAGCCAGTAGCGGAACATCTCCGGCACCGCCACGGTGGTCAGCGCCGTCTCGGCCAGCTCACCGTCACCGATGGAGAGCGGCAGCACGTCCGGCTTGGTCTGCAGGGTGCCGGATTCATAGATCAGCACCACGTCGGGGGCGTGGGTCAGGCGCGCCAGGTTGGCCGCCTCGCTGGGCAGGCCGATGCCCACGAAGCAGGTGGTGCCGTTCTCGAGGGCGCGGGCCGCGGTGACCGTCATCATCTCGGCGGAGGTATAGTCGAGGCTCATCAGGCGTTCCCCCCTGCGTTCATCACGTTCTCTTCGATCCAGGCCGTGAAGGTGTCGCGATCCCGGGCGATGGCGTCCCACTCCTTGTAGAAGGCGTTGTTGCGCGGGTAGTAGCCGTGGGCATAGGAGGGCAGCGAGCCCTTCTCGGCCACGGCGACGGCGTCGATGGCCCAGCCCGGGATGATGCAGGCGTTGGGGTGGTAGCCCGGTTCGCTGCGCAGGTCGTCGACGATCTCCTCGACGGTGACGATGCTCTTGCTGGCCGCCAGCACCGCTTCCTTCTGCACGCCGACGATGCCTTCCACCAGCACGTTGCCGGCGCGATCGGCCTTCTGGGCGTGAACGATGGAGACGTCCGGGCGCACCGCGGGTACCGCCGCCAGGCGCTCGCCGGTGAAGGGGCACTCGATGAACTTGATCTGGTCGTTGACGCTGGGCAGCTCGCTGCCCACATAGCCGCGCAGCACCGCCAGCGGCAGCCCCGCCGCGCCGGCCTCGAAGGCGCAGGCCATGGCGGCGTGGCTGTGTTCGAGGATCTCGACCTTGTGGGGCCAGCCCTTCTCCACCGCATCGCGCAGGCGGTGCAGGGAGCCCACGCCGGGGTTGCCGCCCCAGGAGAAGATCACCTTCTTCGCGCAGCCCGCACCGATCAGCTGGTCATAGATCAGGTCGGGGGTCATGCGGATCAGGGTGAGGTCGCGCTTCTTCTGACGGATCACCTCGTGCCCTGCGGCGAAGGGGATCAGGTGGGTAAAGCCCTCCATGGCCACGGTGGCGCCGTCCTCGACGTAGCGCGCCACCGCGTCATGCAGGCTCAGGAACTCGGCCATGGGACCTCCTGCTGGCGGTTGCTCTCATGAAAGTTCGAATGGCGAACTTTGTTTTGTGATGCGAACAAATTACTCCCGTCGCGGCCGGCCGTCAAACGCCGGCCGTGCGCCCACGAAAAAGGGGAGGCCCGGCCTCCCCTCGCGATCCCACTGGGTAAACATCAAACTTTCAGTCGACTACTCGCCTTCCAGCCAGGCGATGGCGCGCCGCACCTGGGCACGGCTACTACCAATGTATAATGACGGTGCCGTGACCTCCGCCAGGGTCTCGGCCGTAAGCCTGCCCTGCACCTCGGGATGGGCCTCCAGGGCCGCGGCGTAGGCGATGCCCTGCCGACGCGCCGTCTCGGCGGCCTCGGCGCTGACGCGCTTGGCGGCCTCCTGGCCCAGTAGCGGGGCCAACCGCCGGGCCACCGGCTCGGCCATGATGCCGCCGCCGGTGGCGGCCAGGTTGCGGCGCATCGTCTCGGGATGCACTTCCAGCCCCTCGAGCAGCACCGCGGCCTGCTCCAGGGCCCCCTCCAGCAGCAGGGCACTATCGAGCAGCGGAGCCCACTCGGCATGCCACTCGCCCAGGCCCCGCTCCAAGGGCTGGGCGGCGGCGTTGAGCAGCACCGTGGCATGGCCGTGTACCTGGCGCGCGGCGCCGCGAATCAGCGCGCAGCGTACCGGGTTGCGCTTGTGGGGCATGGAGGAGGACTCGCCCATGCCGGGGGCCGTGGGCTCGGCCACCTCCCCCACCTCGGTCTGGGTCAGCAGGGCGACGTCCAGGGCCAGCTTCTCGGCGGCACCCGCGGCGGCATCCAGGGCGGTGCCCAGGGCGTGGATCGGCTGGCGATCGGTGTGCCAGGGCAGCACCGGCGCGGCGAGCCCGAGGCGCTCGGCGAGGGCATCCATGAAATCGAGCCCCTGATCGTTCCAGCCCGAATGCACGCCCACCGCGCCACCGAACTGCACCGGCAGCTCGCAGCCGGCCAGGCGGCGGCGCACCTGCTCCAGGCCGATGGCCCAGTGGGCCACCTTGACCCCGAAGGTGATCGGCAGCGCCTGCTGCATCAGGGTGCGCCCCACCATCACGGTCTGCTCATGTTCCCGCATCAGCGCCAGGGCGGCGGCACGGCAGCGCCGCAGCAGGGCATCGAGCGCCGCCAGGCGCGGCTTCAACAGCAGCATCAGGGCGGAGTCGACCACGTCCTGGCTGGTGGCCCCCAGGTGGAAGTAGCGCTTGAGCTCGGCGGGCAGGACCGCCCTGCCCTGCTTGACGAAGGGAATCGCCGCGTTGCCGCCGCTGGCGATGCCGGCGGCGACGGCATCGATATCGAAGCGGTGCCCCTCGAGGAGTCGACGCATCTGGCCGCAGGCGCCTGCCGGCACGATCCCGCGAACCTCCTGGACTTCGGCCAGGGCCAGCTCGAAGGCCAGCATGGCCTGGACCATGGCCTCGGCGTTGCAGTCGACCAGGGCCGACTGGCTCATGAAGGGGTGCTGGATCAGGGCGGCGGGCATCGGTGATCTCCGGCAGTGGCAGTGGCAGGGGCCAGCGGGGGTTAGGCAAAAAGTCGTACAAGTGTTCGCAATTCGAACACTATGCTAGATTGGAGCGTGGATTCGAGCAACACGACCAAGGACACGAAGGATGGCAACCCCAGCACAGGATGAGGTCCTGACCCCCGACGATCGCGATTTCGTCACCGCCCTGGCGAGCGGCCTGGAGGTGATCCTGGCCTTCGACGAGGCGCACCCGCGCATGACGCTCAGCGAGGTCGCCGCGCGCACCGGCATGAACCGCGCCCGCGCCCGTCGCTTCCTGCTGACCCTGCACGCCCTGGGCTATGTGCGCAAGCAGGGGCGCAACTTCGAGCTGGCCCCCAAGGTACTGCAGCTGGGCTATGCGTTCCTCTCCGCCAACGACTACCGCAGCGTGATCCAGCAGGTGCTAGAGGCGATCACCTCGGCGTGCGGCGAGTCCTCCTCGCTGGGGGTGCTGGATGGCGAGGAGGTCACCTACGTGGCGCGCTCCTCCTCGCGCCACCGGCTGATGGCGATCACCCTCTCGGTGGGCACCCGCCTGCCCGCCGCCTACACCTCCATGGGCCGGGTGCTGCTGGCCCAGCTGCCGGACGATGAGCTCGAGGCCTGGCTCGAGCGGGTCAACCTGGTACGCCATACCGACAAGACGGTGACCGACAAGGCCGAACTCCGGCGCCTGATCCTCGAGGTACGCCGCCAGGGCTACGCCATCGCCGACCAGGAGCTCGACTCGGGGTTGCGCTCCATCGCCGTGCCCGCCTTCGATGCCAACGGCAGGCTGCTGGGCGCCATCAACATCAGCACCAACGCCGCCCGGGTCGACCACGACACCCTGATGCGCGACTACCTGCCGCTGCTGCAGGAGAAGGCCCGCGAGATCCGCGCCACCGTGAGCTGAGCGCCGCTCTCTCCCTCTCCACTGACTTACCAAGGAAGGCCCTACCGTGCTGGAGATCCTCGCCATCACGCTGCCGATCTTCCTGCTGATCGGGGCCGGCTATACGGCCACCCGCAGCGGGCTGATCGGCCGCGACAACCTCCAGGGCATCGCCACCTTCGTGATGATGTTCGCGCTGCCCTCGCTGATCATCCGCGCCCTCACCGACTACCCCCTGGCCGAGGCCCTGAACGTGGGCTACCTGCTGGCCTACGGCCTGGGCTCGGCGCTGGTCTTCCTGCTCGGCCTGGCGCTGTCACGGGCCCGGGGCCATCGCCTAGAGGCCGGCGCCCTGCATGCCCTGGGCATGTCGGCGGCCAACAGCGGCTTCATCGGCTACCCGGTGGCGCTGATGGCGATCGGGCCACCAGCGGCGATCTTCATGGCGCTCAACATGGTGGTGGAGACGCTGTTCATCATCCCCAGCGCCCTGATCCTGGCCGAGGCCAGCCGCCAGCAAGGCGGCCTCGGCCAGGTGCTACGCCATACCGCCGCCCGGCTGGCCCGCAACCCGGTGCTGCTGGGGCTGCTGGTCGGCCTGACGCTGGCGCTCAGCGGGCTGCGCCTGCCAGGGCCGCTGCAACAGGTGATCGAGATGCTGGCCGATGCCGCTGGCCCGGCGGCGCTGTTCACCATCGGCGGCATGCTGCACGGGCTCAAGGTGCGCGGCATGGCGGCGGACATGGGCCAGGTGGTGGTGGGCAAGCTGCTGCTCCACCCCCTGGCGGTGCTGGCGTGCTTCCTGCTGCTGCCGGACCCGGACCCGCTGATGATCGCCGCCGGCCTGCTGTTCGCCTGCGCCCCCATGATCAGCGTCTATCCGCTGTTCGGCCGCCAGTATGGCCAGGGCGAGACCAGCGCCGCGGCACTGATGGTCGGCACCCTGGCCTCCTTCCTCACCATCAGCCTGGTACTCTGGGGGCTGAGCCGCTTCGGGCTGCTGCCGGCGTAGCGACGTTCAGGACCCGCCCGCCATCACCGCCTCCAGGGCGGCGCGATAGCCCTGGCTGCCGAGCCCGGCGATCACCCCGTCGGCACGCAGCGAAACATAGGAGTGGTGGCGGAAGCTCTCGCGCCTGTGCACGTTGGAGAGGTGCACCTCGATGACCCGCCCCTCGAAGGCGTTCAGGGCATCGAGGATCGCCACCGAGGTATGGGTATAGGCCGCCGGGTTGATGATGATCGCCGCGGTGCCATCCAGGCGCGCCGCCTGGATCCAGTCGATCAGTTGCCCTTCGTGGTTGCTCTGCCGACAGGTGATCTCCCAGCCCCCCAGCGCTGCCTGCTCGTAAAGCGCGTTGTTGATGTCCTCCAGGGTCTCGTGGCCGTAGATCTCCGGCTGCCGGGTGCCCAGCAGGTTGAGGTTGGGGCCGTGCAGTACCAGTACCTTGTTCATGGGTGTCTTCACTCCTTGTGGTCGGGTTCCAGCAGCCGCTGCCACGCCTCGATCACCACCCGGCGGTGGTCCTGGAAGGCCACGTCCCGGCCGCGGGCGGGCTCGCGGGTCAGCGAGGCGCGGTGGGCGGCGCTGCGCAGCGCCAGGTAGGCGTCGCGCAGGCGCTGGCACTCCCGGGCCGGCAGCCGCCCGGTGGCCTCCAGGGTCTCGAGGAGGCGCATGTTGTCGCTCCACTCCAGCAGCGCCGGGGTGTCGTGGCCCATGGAGAGCACGGCGAACTGGCAGAGGAACTCGAGGTCGACCATGCCGCCGGGGTCGTGCTTGAGGTCAAACTCCCCCTCCCCGCTCTTGCCGCCGAGGTGGTCGCGCATCTTGTGGCGCATCTTCACCACCTCCTTGCGCAGCGCCTCGACATCGCGCTCGCGGCCGAGGATCTCGCGGCGCACGGCGGCGAAGCCCTCGGCCAGGCGCGGGTGGCCGGCGACCACCCGGGCGCGCACCAGCGCCTGGTGCTCCCAGGTCCAGGCCTCGCGGCGTTGGTACTCGGCGAAGGCGGAAAGTGAGGTGACCAGCAGCCCGGCGTTGCCGGAGGGGCGCAGCCGCATGTCCACCTCGTAGAGGGTGCCGGCGGGGGTCACGGCGGTGAGCAGGTGGATGATGCGCTGCCCCAGCCGGGTGTAGAAGACGGCGTTGTCCAGGGGGCGCTTGCCGTCGGTGCTGCCCTGGGGGGCGCCGTCGTGGATGAACACCAGGTCGAGGTCGGAGCCATAGCCGAGCTCGATGCCGCCCAGCTTGCCGTAGCCGACGATCAGGAAGGCCGGCTCGGCGTCGGCCCGGCCGCCGTCGGCCAGCGCCGGGAACCCGTGCTTGCGGGTGAGGTGGCGCCAGGCCATGGCCAGCACCGCCTCGAGGATCACCTCGGCGATATAGGTGAGGTAGTCGCTGACCTTCATCAGGTGGCGGGTGCCGGCGATGTCCGAGGCGGCCACGTGGAGGGTCTGGGCGTGCTTGAACACCCGCAGCGCCTCGAGCTGGGCCTCCTCGTCCTCCTCGGGCAGCCGCGCCAGGGCCTGGCGCAGCTCGTCGGCGAGGCGCGCCTTGTCGGCCGGGGTGTAGAGGGTCTCGGGGGTAAGCAGCTCGTCGAGCAGGATCGGGTAGCGGGCGATCTGCTCGGCGATCCAGGGGCTCGCCGCGCACAGCGTCATCAGGTGGCCCAGGGCGTCGGGGTTCTCGCGCAGCAGCGCCAGGTAGGCGGTGCGTCGCAGCACCGCCTCGACCAGCGGCAGCACCCGCTCCAGGGCGGTGTCGGGGGCCTCGCTGCCCGCCACGGCATCCAGCAGCAGCGGCATCAGCGCCTCGAGGCGCTCGAAGCCGATGCGTTGCATGCCCTGCACCTGGCGGGAGTGATAGAGCGAGCCGAGCCGCCGGCGCGTCGCCTCGGGGTCGGCGAAACCGGCCTCCTCCAGCAGCGCCGTGCCCTCGGCCTCGTCCAGCTCGCCGCGCCACAGCGCGCGCCACTGCTCCAGAGGGATGCCATCGGTGGCCTCTTCGGCGGCCTCGTCCACCTCCTCCTCGGGGTCGGCGATCACGGCGTCGAAGTGGCGGCGCACCCGCTCGCGGGCCTCGTCCAGGCAGGCCATCAACGCCGGCCAGTCCTCCATGCCCAGCGCCAGGGCGAGGCGTTCGCGATCCTGCTCGTCGGCCGGCAGGGTCTGGGTCTGGCGATCCTCCAGCGCCTGCAGGGCATGCTCCAGGTCGCGCAGCAGGACGTAGTCGGGCTCAAGTTCCTCGACCACCTCGGCAGGCAGCAGGCCCAGCTCGGGCAGCCGCGCCAGGGCGCGCCGGAGGGAGGTGACCTGCAGCTCGGTGTCGCGGCCGCCGCGGATCAGCTGGAAGGCCTGGACCACGAACTCCACCTCGCGGATGCCGCCGGGGCCGAGCTTGATGTTGCCCTCCATGCCCTTGCGACGCACCTCGCGGTTGATCATCGCCTTGAGCTCGCGCAGCGACTCGATAGCGCCGAAGTCGAGGTACTTGCGGTAGACGAAGGGGCGCAGGCCGGCGAGCAGCTCGGCGCCGGCGTCGAGGTCGCCGGCCACCGGCCGCGCCTTGAGCATGGCGTAGCGCTCCCATTCGCGCCCCTGGTCCTGGTAGTAGGCCCACAGCGAGTTGAAGCTGCCCACCAGGGGGCCGCCATCGCCCAGGGGGCGCAGACGCATGTCGACGCGGAAGGCGAAGCCGTCGGCGGTGACCGCGTCCAGGGCGCCGATCAGGCGCTGGCCGAGCTTGGTGAAGTACTCCTGGTGCTCCAGCGACTTGCGCCCGCCCTCGGTCTCGCCCTTCTCGGGGAAGGCGAAGATCAGGTCGATATCCGAGGAGAGGTTGAGCTCTCCCGCCCCCAGCTTGCCCATGCCCAGCACCACCAGGCGCTGCTCGCTGCCGTCGCGGCGTGGCGCGGGACGCCCCCAGCGCGGCTCGAGGAAGGCCTCCAGCCAGGCCAGCGCCGCCTCCAGGCAGGTCTCGGCCAGGCGCGACACCGCCGCGGCGGTGGCCCACATGTCGGTGCCCTCGGGACGGCACAGGTCGCGCCATACGATGCCCACCATGCGCGCACGCCGGAAGCGGCGGATCGCCGCCTGCATGGCGGCCTCGTCCTCGGCCTCCTCCAGGCGCTCGTCGAGCCAGGCGCGCAGGGTCTCGGCGTCGGGGGCGGCCTCAAGCTCGCCGCTGGCATCCAGGTGCAGCAGCCACTCGGGGTAGCGCACCAGGGTCTCGGCGACGAAGTCGGAGATCGCCAGCACCCGGGCCAGCTCCTCGCGACGCGCCTCGGAGAGGCCGAGCCAGTCCTCCTGGGGGGAGTCGCGCCCGCTCATCTCGGCCAGGTTGTCGGCCTGGGACAGCGCTTCCGCCAGGCGCTGCCGGGTATGCCCGAGGGGGCCCTTGAGCGGCTCGGGGATATCGATCAGCGGCAGGAAGTCGTCGGGCAGGGGCATGGGCGTCTCGCATCCGAATTGGCGAATACTCCCAGCATAGCGAAGGCGGGCGCCCCAGGGCACCCGTGGGGCCGGATCAGGCGAGCAGCTTCTGCCCCAGCAGCAGCCCCCAGGTGAGCCCGGCCAGGATCAGGGTGACCATTACCGCGGCGGAGCCGAGGTCCTTGGCGCGCCCGGAGAGCTCGTGGTGCTCGGTGCCGATGCGGTCCACCACGCTCTCGATGGCGCTGTTGAGCAGCTCCACCGCCAGCACCACCAGGCAGCTGCCGATCAGCAGGATCCACTCTACCGGGCCGTCGCCCACCCACCACGCCAGGGGCAGCAGCAGCACGCAGAGGCCGAGCTCCTGACGGAAGGCCGCCTCATGGCGCCAGGCGGCGCGGAAGCCCTTCAGCGAGTAGCGAGTGGAGTGCACCAGGTGCTGCCAGCCGGTGTGTCCGGGTTTCATCGTGGCATCCTTGGATCCAGGCCGAGGGTCAATGGTTGTCGATCATGCGCTCGAGGTCCACCGCCAGGGGGTCGAGCACCTCGGGCCAGCTCAGGTAGGGGGTGGCACCGGTGCCGTTGACCAGCACGCTGAACACCCCCCAGCGGCCGCTGGCGGTGCGGAAGTAGCCGCTCACCGCGCGCACCGTGACCGGTTGGTTGAGCGTGCCGGTCTTGAGCATGACATGGCGCTGGAAGGTGTCCGAGCCACGGCGGATGAAGCGCATCACGCCGTTGTCCGGCGACTGCAGGGTGGCCACGAAGCTCGGGAACAGCGAGGGGCGATGGTAGAGGCTCTCCAGCAGGGCGTTGGCCCCGCGCGCGGAGGTGCGGTTCTCCGGCGTCAGGCCGCTACCGCTGAGCAGGGTCACCGGTCCGTGGTCCGGGAGTCCCGCCACGAAGGCCTCGAGCCGGGCCCCGCCCAGTCGCAGGTCGGCACGCGGCGTCTCCACCAGGTTGAGGGTCAGCATGTCGGCCATGTAGTTGTTGGAGTAGTGCATGGCCCGCAGCAGCAGCTCCTGCAGCGGCTTGCCATCCACCGCGGCCAGGGTGCGGGCGGTCGGCGGCGGCTCGGCCTGGGTGGCCTCCGCCCCGCCGCTCACCGCGATGCCGGCCTGGTCGAGCATCGCCAGCAGCGTCAGCGCCATCTGGTCGGCCGGGTCGGAGCTGGCCCGGTAGAGGGTGCGTGGATGGGCGTTGGTGGAGATCTGGCCACCGAGCACCATGACATCGCGCCCGTCGCGGGTGATCCGCTCCGCGGAAAGCTGGGTACCGCTGTCGTCGGGACGGGTCACCACCCGGTTGTCGATCGCCAGGATCGCGGCCTGGCTGTCGCAGCCGGTGACGCGTGCCGGCTCCCCCGCACGCTCGGCGGGGGCCACCGTCACGCACCAGTTGCCGTAGTTGACGCCCGCCGAGGAGAGCAGCGCGCTGTAGGCATTGGTGGCTCGCTCACGGGTCTTGCAGCGGTCGGTGGTGAGGCACTCCACCGGCCCGAAGCGCCACTGGCTCACCAGCAGCCGGCCGCGTACCTCGCGCACGCCGGCCTGGTGGAGGCGCTGCACCAGGCGCCACAGGTCCTCGGTGGTCAGCGCCGGGTCGCCGCCGCCCTCGAGGATCAGGTCGCCCGTCAGCACGCCCTCTTCGTCCGGGGCCGCCTCGCTCAGGAGCCGCGTGGTGAAGCGATGCTGGGGGCCGAAGCGATCCAGCGCTGCGGCCGCCAGGTAGCTCTTGCTCACCGAGGCGGGCGAGAGCTGCCGCTCCGGGGCGATCGCCCCGAGCACGCTGCCGTCATCCAGCAGCCTGGCCTCGGCGCCTACCCGGAAGCCCCGGTCGACCAGGGCTGCGATGGCATCGAAACCCGCGGCCAGGCTCGGCGACGCGAGAAACAGCAGCAGGACGACGGCCAGCAGGCGACGGCAATGGCGCATGGAAACCCTCCCGGGGCGCGACGGATCAGTGGGCCGAGACGGACGAGAAGAGCTGGATCACCGACACCCCGCCGATGATCATGGCGATGCCCAGCACCGCCGGCAGGTCCGGCCGCTCGCCGTAGAGCAGCACGCCGGCCAGGGTCACCAGCACGATGCCGAGCCCGGCCCAGATGGCGTAGGCGATCCCCACGGGGATGGTACGCAGCACCAGGGCGAGCAGGTAGAAGGCCAGGGCGTAGCCCACCACCACGGTCACGCTGGGCCCCAGACGGGTGAAGCCCTCCGACGCTTTGAGGGCGGTGGTACCCACCACCTCGGCGACGATGGCCAAGGCGAGATAGACGAATGCCATCATACTTCTCCTTGCTCGATGACCGGTACCAGCCCGGGATTGGGCGGCAGCGTCACCACCAGCCGCCACAGCGACTGGCCGCTGGCGTGGTACTTCTGCTCGAAGGGGGTCAGGTATTCTCCCGCGGGCTCCAGCGCCTCGACCTCGGCGACCACACCGGTGGCCTGGGCCAGCGCCAGGGCGAACTCCTCCACGTAGAGCCGCCAGTTGGAACGTAGCTCCAGCCGCCCCCCCAAGGCGAGCAGGTACGGGAACACCGGATGCCCATGCCAGCGCAGCTTGAGGTGCGCCGCCTTGGGGTAGGGATTGGGGTAGAGCAGGTAGTGGCGAACCGGCTGCCAGCCTGCTGCTACGGCGAGCCGCCAGAAGTCCACCAGGTCGGCGCGTACCAGCAGGGCGTTGTCCGGCAACGGGCCATGCTCCCGGGTCAGGCGACTCTCGCTGCGATCCACCCCGAGCACCGCATGGTCGGGGAAGGCCTGGGCGAGGCGCCGGGTGGAGAGCCCCACCCCGCAGCCGGCATCCAGGATCAGCGGCAGCGCCGCTCGCGTCGCCCGCCACGCCTCGGCCTGCGCGAAGGCCTCGCGGGTATGCGCGGCCACCGGCTTGCGCCAGGGGTGCGTGAGCGCCCGCGTGACGCGCGCCGCCAGGTCTCGATGGGGCCCCGGCTGGTTGGTGACGATGCGGCGAGAGGTGGCGTGCATGGCGGTCCGTGCGCGTGGGAAAAACGAGCGACGATTCTACCAGCCCCCGGCTACCGACGCATGACGGCCTCAGACGCAAAAAGCCCCGACCATCTCACGATGATCGGGGCTTTTCTGAAGAAGTGCCTGACGATGATCGCGCCGGGCTCCGGGGGCCGGCGCTCCGGGACTCTCCATGGGGAAACCCCCAGAACGACGAAACCCCGACCAGTGGCCGGGGTTTCTGAAGAAGTGCCTGACGATGACCTAC
>NZ_AXCA01000005.1:0-17842 GCF_000475415.1 Halomonas sp. PBN3
TCGGTAACTGCGATAGCCCTGTCGTGAGACCGCCCCCGGGTGCAGTGCGCCGCCATCCCGGCTACAATCGGGCGTCTGATTTTCCTGGGATTCAAGAGCCGATATGTCGACGAACGCCACGCGCAAGATCCTGGTCACCAGCGCCCTGCCCTATGCCAACGGCGCCATCCACCTCGGCCACCTCCTCGAATACATCCAAACCGATATCTGGGTGCGCTTCCAGAAGAGCCGCGGCCACGAGTGCCACTATGTCTGCGCCGACGACGCCCACGGCACCGCCATCATGCTGCGCGCCGAGCAGGAGGGGATCACCCCCGAGGCACTGATCGATCGCGTCAGCCAGGAGCACCAGGCGGACTTCGCCACCTTCGGCGTGGCCTTCGACAACTACCACTCGACCCACTCCGACGAGAACCGCTACTTCAGCGAGCTGATCTACACCCGCCTGCGCGACAAGGGCCATATCGCCACCCGCGACATCGAGCAGATGTATGATCCGGTCAAGGGGCTCTTCCTGGCCGACCGCTTCATCAAGGGCACCTGCCCCAAGTGCAAGGCGGACGACCAGTACGGCGACAACTGCGAGGCGTGCGGCGCCACCTATACCCCGGCGGAGCTGATCGACCCGGTGTCGGCCATCTCCGGCGCCACCCCTGAGGTGAGAAGCTCCACCCACTACTTCTTCAAGCTGCCGGACTTCGCCGACTTCCTGCACGAGTGGATCAACCAGGGCCACGTCCAGCCGCAGATACGCAACAAGCTGATGGAGTGGTTCGAGGCCGGCTTCAACGAGTGGGACATCTCCCGCGATGCGCCCTATTTCGGCTTCGAGATTCCCGACGCGCCGGGCAAGTACTTCTACGTCTGGCTCGACGCCCCGATCGGCTACCTGGCGAGCTTCAAGCACCTCTGCGAGCGCCAGGGCCTCGACTTCGACAGCTACTGGGAGAAGGACAGCGATGCCGAGGTCTACCACTTCATCGGCAAGGACATCGTCTACTTCCACGCCCTGTTCTGGCCGGCGATGCTGCATGGCGCCGACTTCCGCACCCCCACGGCGGTCAACTGTCACGGCTTCGTCACCGTGAACGGCGCCAAGATGTCCAAGTCCCGGGGCACCTTCATCAAGGCCGCCACCTACGCGGACTTCCTGAACCCCGAGTACCTGCGCTACTACTTCGCCGCCAAGCTCACCTCCCGGGTCGATGACCTGGACCTCAACCTCGAGGACTTCGCCGCCCGGGTCAACAGCGACCTGGTCGGCAAGGTGATCAACATCGCCAGCCGCTGCGCCGGCTTCGTCAAGAAGCTCGGCGGCGGCAGGCTCTCCGCCCACTGCGCCGAGCCGGAGATGCTGGCGCGCTTCATTGCCGCCGGCGACGAGATCGCCGAGCAGTTCGAGGCCCGCGAGTTCGGCCGCGCCATGCGTCGGGTGATGGAGCTCGCCGACGAGGCCAACACCTACATCGCCGAGGCGGAGCCCTGGGTGCTGGCCAAGCAGGAAGGGCGTGAGCAGGAGGTGCTGGAGATCTGCTCGGTGGGCATCAACCTGTTCCGCCAGCTGATGGTCTACCTGGCCCCGGTGGTGCCCGCCATGGCCGAGGGCGCCCGTGACTTCCTCAGGCTCGACTCGCTGGACTGGCACAGCCGCCACGCGGTGCTGCTGGATCACGAGATCGCCAAGTTCAAGCCGCTGATGACCCGCGTTGAGCGGGACAAGATCGACGCCATGATCGAGGCGTCCAAGGAGGACCTGGTGGAGGAACAGAAGCTCAAGGAGACCCCCAAGGGGCCCCTAGCCGACGAGCCGATCGCCCCAGAGGTCTCCTTCGACGACTTCATCAAGGTGGATCTGCGCATCGCCCGCATCGCCAAGGCGGAATACGTCGAGGGCGCCGACAAGCTGCTCAAGCTGACCCTCGACCTGGGCGGCGAGAGCCGTACGGTGTTCTCCGGCATCCGTGCCGCCTACGCCCCCGAGGCGCTGGAGGGCCGGCTCACCGTGATGGTCGCCAACCTGGCGCCACGCAAGATGCGCTTCGGCGTCTCCGAGGGCATGGTGCTGGCCTCGGCCAACGACGAGGGCATCTACCTGCTCTCGCCGGACACCGGTGCCGAGCCCGGCCAGCGGGTGACCTGAGCCACCGTGAGTCGCCGAGACCGGATCGAGGCCATCGACGCCCTGCTGCCGCAGACCCAGTGCGGCAAGTGTGGCTTCGATGGCTGCCTGCCCTATGCCGAGGCGATCGCCGAGGGCGAGCCCATCAACCGCTGCCCGCCCGGCGGCGAGCGCACCCTCGCTCGGCTGGCCGAGCTGACCGGCCAGCCCGTGCAACCCCTTGCGGAGCCGGCCCAGTCGCCGCTGGCCGCGGTGATCCGCGAGGCGGAGTGCATCGGCTGCACCAAGTGCATCCAGGCCTGCCCGGTGGATGCCATCCTGGGGGCGGCCAAGCGCATGCACACCGTGATCACCGACGAGTGCACCGGCTGCGAGCTGTGCGTGGCGCCCTGTCCGGTGGACTGCATCGACCTGGTGCCCCACCCCGCCTGGCAGGCCGCCGACAGCGAGGAGGAGCGCGATGCCTACCTGGCACGGCGTGCCGAGCTGGGGCGCCGCCGCCACCGTGCCCGCCAGGCGCGCCTGGCCCGTGAAGCCCGCGAGAAGCGCCTGGAGCGCCAGAAGCGCCTGATGCAGCAGCGCCGCCCCGCCGGTGAAGGCAGCCCCGCCGCCGCGGGCCCCATGGCGACACGCCAGCGCCGGATGGCACTCAAGGCCGCCGAGCAGGCCGTGAAGCGGGTGCGCCAGCAGCTGGAGAGCGCCCGCCGTCGCGGCGACGACGAGGCGGAGGCTACCGCCCGCGCCCAGCTCCCCGAGGCCGAGCGCTTGCTCGCCGAGGCCAGAAGCGCGCTGCAGCAGACAGGCCAGGCAGAATGATCCGATGACACGAATCCGACTCACCGCCCGGGGCTGATCCGGCGACAGGCCATGGTGCAGATCTATAGAGGTCCATCACGAGCTGTCGTAAACCCGTTGGCAGGGAGTGGTGGGAGGCCGGGTTTTCCCGGGCGAATGGAGGCCGCAGGCCTTCTGGCGGTGATCGCAACAGACAGAGCACCACCTCCGGGACGCCTTCGGCACCATTCGCGCGGCAGAGCCGCCCTCCCACAACGCGGCTTCACACTACTGTGCGAAGAGCCAAGAAACGGAACATCATGAACGCCCAGAAACGCTACGAGATCTTCGCGCGGCTGCGCGAGCACAACCCCGAGCCCACCACCGAGCTCCACTGGAAGACCCCCTTCGAGCTGCTCGCCGCGGTGCTGCTCTCCGCCCAGGCCACCGACGTCGGCGTCAACAAGGCCACGGCCCGGCTCTTCCCCGTCGCCAACACGCCCCAGGCGATCATCGAACTCGGCCTCGACGGGCTCAAGGAGCACATCAAGACCATCGGCCTCTACAACACCAAGGCCGAGAACCTGATGAAGACCTGCCACCTGCTGGTGGAGAAGCACGGCGGCGAGGTGCCCGAGACCCGCGCCGCCCTGGAGGCGCTGCCCGGCGTGGGGCGCAAGACCGCCAACGTCATCCTCAACACCGCCTTCGGCCAGCCCACCATCGCCGTGGACACGCATATCTTCCGGGTCTCCAACCGCACCGGCATCGCCCGCGGCAAGGATGTGGTCGAGGTGGAGAAGAAGTTGCTGCGCCATGTGCCGAAGGAGTTTCGCCAGGATGCCCACCACTGGCTGATCCTGCATGGCCGCTACACCTGCGTGGCACGCAAGCCCCGCTGCGGCAGCTGCGTGATCGAGGATCTCTGCGAGTTCAAGGAGAAGACCGAGCTGTAGCCGGGCAGCCGTTGACGACTGAAGGCTGGCATCGACCCTTATAGCCTGATTGACTGGCGGCAGGCCCCGACGAGACGCCCCCATGGACGCCCTGAAATACCTGCTGCTGCCGCCGGTCATCAACGCCCTACTGATCCTCGCCGGCCTCGCTGCCGGCGCCCGACGGCTGACGGGCGGGCTGCTGATCGCCCTGGGGCTGGCGAGCCTGCTGGTGCTCGCCACCCCGATAGCGAGCCACGCCCTGCGCCAGGGGCTGGAACCGCCGCCGCTCTCCGGCCCAGCGGCCCTGCGTGGCGAGGGAGCCATCGTCATCCTCGGCGGCGGCCGCGACTACCAGAGCCCCGAGTTCGGCTGGGGCGACGCCCCCAGCAATCCCACCTGGCGACGCCTGGCCTATGGCGCCTGGCTGCAGCGTGGCAGCGACTGGCCGATCCTGGTAACCGGCGGTCGCGTCCATGACGAACACAGCACCGAGGCCAGCCTGATGGCCGCGGCGCTGCGTGAGGTGTTCGGGGTGCCGGTGCGCTGGCTGGAGGGCGAGAGTCGCAACACCGCGGAGAACGCCCGCTTCAGCGCCGCCATGCTGGAGGCGACGGACATCGAGCGCATCGCCCTGGTCTCCCAGGCCTGGCACCTGCCCCGCGCCATCGCCGAGTTCGAAGCCGCCGGCCTGACCGTAATCCCCGCCCCCACCGAGTTCGCCAGCGCCCCGCCACCGGGGCTTCACGCCTGGATCCCGCGCACCTACCACCTCAACCAAAGCACCCGCGCCCTGCACGAGTGGCTGGGTCGCGGGGTCAGCTGGCTCAAGACCCAGCTGCCGACCCGCTAGAAGCCCTCGGCCTCGAGGCGTTCCGCCAGCTGCTCGAGGATCTCGATACCCTGCACGTCGGTGGGCAGCCAGGGCAGCCGCGGGCGCGGCAGGTGACCCAGCTCCTCGTCAATGCGTGCCAGGTAGGTGGCTTCCTGTTCGCGGCGAGCGTTGAGGAAATCGCCATCGGCCTCCGGCGGAATGACCCGGTTGACCAGGGTTCCGGCTACCGGGACATGGGCCTCCTCAAGGGTCGCCACGGCCCGGGCGGTCTCGAGGATCGGCAGCCGTTCCGGCGTCAGCACGAACAGGAAGCCGCTCTCGTCGGCGTTCTCGATGCGTCGCCGCGCCTGGTGGAAAAGGCGCCGGCGATCGATCAGGGTCTTCGCCACGTCGCGGGTCTTGTCGTCCAGGTCGGCCAGCTCGTTCTCCTTCGGATCATCGAAGGGGCTCGCCACGTCGCGGCCGCGCTTGGGCGTCAGGTGTGAGAGCACCTTGCCCAGCTCCTCGGACTTGCGGTTATGCGCCAGCAGGCCATCGGTCCAGGCCGCCATAGCTTCGGGCAGGGTCAGCAGCCGCAGGGTATGGCCGGTGGGCGCGGTATCGAAGATGATCAGGTCCCAGTCTGCCTCGTCATCGGTGATGATCCGCGCCAGCCGCTCGAGCAACGCCGCCTCCTGGGTCCCCGGCGACTGCCGCGTCAGGCGCATCTGGCGCTCCAGCTCGGCCATCATCTCCGGCGCCGCATAGCGCCGCATCTGGGAGGTGACCCGGGCCAGGTGGGCCTCCACCTCGGCGTCGGGGTCGATCTCCATGGCATCGAGGTTGGGCAACAACCGCCGGGGCGTGTCGGCCAGTTCGCGGTCGAAGACATCGCCGAGGCTATGGGCGGGGTCGGTGGAGACCACCAGCACGCGCTTACCGCGTCGGGCGGCGAGCACCGCCAGGGCCGCGGCCACGGTGGTCTTGCCGACCCCGCCCTTGCCGCCCACCCACAGCAGGCGCTTTTCCAGTAACTGTTTCATATGACTCCAGTGGCTATGAACTAAGGGCCGCCAATACAGAGCGATTCAGGCCCTCGGAGCTATACCGGTGACATCTCTTCGGGGAGGCGCTGTGACCCCCTTCCTGGGCGTTTAGGGAGCCCTCCCCTAAGAGATATCCCCGGCGCTCCTCGGTCGAAGCCTGCTGCTGATTCTGTTCAGCAACACTTGAAATGATCCAGCGGCGAACGCTCCATGCCCATGCGGCGGTGCCAGTCATGGAAACGCTCCAGCAGCAGGGGCTGCAGCTCCAGGGTGTAGTAGGCCGCCGGATTGGGAACTCCCATCATCTCGGAGAACACCAGCAGCATGAAGAGGTCGTCCTCGTCTCGCCGGGCACGGGCTATCGCGCCCCGATAGGGGGAGGAGTAGACCTCCTCCGCGAAGAAACGGGCCTGGCTAAGCCAGGCCCGAATCCGTTCGAGACGAGCCTCACGACCCTCGTGTCGGTCGTCGCTCATCCTTCTCTCCTCGCGTTCACTCCTGCTTGGCAGGCGCCTCGTTGCGCAGCCGCTTGAGTGCAGAGACACACTCCAGAGCCACCAGGATCGCGGCCACCAGCACCACGATGTCCAGGCCCAGCAGGAAGTAGTTGCCCTGGTCGAAGAAGGTGCGCAGCTGGATCAGCAGCGCGGCGATGGTCATCACCAGCAGGAAGGCCAGCGGGGCCAGGGTGTACCACATCGGGCGACCCAGGCGCACCAGCATCACCGTGACCACCAGCAGGGTCAGGCCGGCCAGCAGCTGGTTGGTGGTACCGAACAGCGGCCAGATGATCAGGCCACCGGAACCATCCGCACCGCCGGCACCGAAGGCCAGCAGCAGGCAGCTGCCCACCGCCAGCAGGGTGGCCACCGCGGGCTTCTTCATCCACTGCTGATTATAGATCTCGCCCCACTCCTGGAAGATGTAGCGCTGCAGGCGCAGGCCGGTATCCATGGTGGTACCGGCGAACAGTGCCGCCATCACGGTGAGCAGGGTCGCCGCGGTGGCTTCGGGCAGGCCCAGGCCGTTGTGGATGATGAAGGCACCGCCCTCGACGAAGGCGTTGACGCCGCCCTGACCGAAGGCGGTGTACATCGCCTCCCAGTCGGCGAGGCTGGCGAAGCCGGCGGTCGCGGCGAGGATGGCGGCCAGCGCCAGCATGCCCTCACCCACGGCACCGAAGTAGCCGACGAAGCGGGCGTCGGTTTCCTTGTTGAGCTGCTTGGAGGTGGTGCCGGAGGAGACCAGGCCATGGAAGCCGGAAATCGCACCGCAGGCGATGGTCACGAACAGCAACGGCAGCAGCGATGGGGTACCGGCCGGCACATTGTCGTTGAAGGCCGGGGCGACCATGCTCGGGTTGAGCAGCAGGATGGCGCCGTAGAGGATGATCAGGCCGACGAACAGCTGCAGGCCGTTGATGTAGTCGCGGGGCTGCAGCAGCACCCACACCGGCAGCAGCGAGGCGATGGCGGCATAGCCGAACAGCAGCAGGATCCAGATGGCGTTACCCGAGACACCCGCGACTTCCGCCGGCATCTGCAGGGGCACCGAGGGACCGATGCCGATCAGCGCATAGAGCGCGACGACGCCGACGATGGAGACCATCGGCAGGCTCATCTTGCGGCGATAGATCATCTGGCCGATCACCAGGGCCACCAGGATGGCACCCCACACCGGGACCACGGCGCTGGAGAAGTTCATCATCAGGCCGGCGATCACCACGGCGAACACCGCGTTGACCATCAACAGCACCAGGAAGATGACAATCATGAAGATGCTGCGGGCGCGCTTGCCGACCACATCGCCGGTCAGGGCGCCGACCGACTTGGCCCTGTTGCGCACGCTGGCCCAGATCGCTCCGGAATCATGCACCCCGGCGAAGAACACGGTGCCCAGCACCACCCACAGGAAGGCAGGTACCCAGCCCCAGATCACCGCGATGGCGGGCCCCACGATGGGGGCGGCGCCGGCCACGGAGGTAAAGTGGTGGCCCCACAGCACATAGCGGTTGGTAGGCACGAAGTCGACGCCGTCCTCGAACTCGTGGGCGGGCGTCTTGAAGTCGGGGTCCAGTCGGTAGATCTTCTCGGCGATGAACTTCGAGTACAGGAAGTACCCGGCCGCCATCGCGGCAAGACCCAGAACCAGAACGAGGATGGCACTCATGGCGCACTCCTAGCAGAGGGGTGTGGGTTGAACAGGATGCAAGGCCCCAGTGTGGGGCCCTGCAGGCGATGGTCTAACCTTGTTACCGTCGCGTCCATGCGCTTCGCTGGCTAATCACCACTTTCGCGACGAAAGTATTAGAACCATCGAATCGGATGGCATCAGGTGGCGTGGAGGCCGAACTCGCCGATACGCGCCACCGTGCGTTGATAGGCCTCGCGCTCGCGGCACGCCGCGAGGAAGGCCTGCAACCGCGGATACGCCTCCAGGCCGCCACGGCTGGCCAGCGCCAGCAGCGGGAAGCTCATCTGGATATCGGCGGCGCTGAAAGCCTCGCCGGCGAACCAGGGCCCGCGGGCCAGCTCATCCTCCCAGAACGCCACCAGGCGGCGGATCTCCGGTCCCAGATACTGCTGCTCCACGCCGCGCGCAAACAGCCGCCCCAGTGGCCGCGCCAGGGCCGGCACCGGCGGCTGGCCGAGGCGCGAGAAGACCAGGCGCATCACCAGCGGCGGCATCGCCGAGCCCTCGGCATGGTGCAGCCAGAAGCGGTAGCGCTCGAAGGCGTCGCTGCCCGCTTCCGGGACCAGCCGTCGCTTGGGGTCGTGATGCTCGATCAGGTACTCGAGGATCGCCCCGGACTCCGCGACCACCCGGTCGCCCCGTGCCCGGTCGCGGATCACCGGCGACTTGCCGAGCGGGTGCAGCTCGCGCAGGGCCGCGGGGGCCAGCATGGTGGCCGGGTCGCGACGGTAGGTCACGACCTCGAACTCGCTGCCCAGCTCCTCCAGCAGCCACACGACCCGCTGCGAGCGGGAGTTCTCCAGATGGTGGACCTCGATCATGACCAGGCTCCCGTCGGTGAAGGAGCCTCCACCCTAGCACGGCCGCGGTGTGGCGCCTTGTGCCAAGGTCGTCTTTGCCCGCCCGTGGCGGGCCCCTTAGACTGACGGCAATAACGATGACAACGAACAGGAGAGCGTCATGGCCAAGGTGCTGGTGGTGGACGATGAGCCCAATATCGTCCTCTCGCTGGAGTTCCTGATGCAGCAGGCGGGCTTCGAGGTGGTCACCGCCGAGGATGGCGAGAGCGCCCTTGACCGGGTTGCGGAGGGCGCTCCCGACCTGGTGCTGCTGGATATCAGCCTGCCCGGCATCAGCGGCTTCGATGTGCTCGAGCGCCTGCGCGGCGACCCGGACCATGCCCGCCTGCCGATCATCATGCTCACCGCCCATGGTCGCGAGGTGGAACGCGAGAAGGGCCTGGCGCTGGGCGCCGACGACTATGTCACCAAGCCCTTCTCCACCCAGGCGCTGGTGGAGAAGGTCAAGACGCTGCTCGCCGAGGTGTCCTGATGGCCCGCCCCCTCGCCGGCCTGCCCCGCCGCCAGCGACTGATCGGCCTGTGGTTGCTGCTCAGCGGCATCAGCCTCTTCGGTGGCGCCACCTTCGCGCTGTGGCTCGACACCCTCTTCCAGCCCCAGGGCATCGCCCGCCTGGTGCTGTGGGCGGGCTGCTTCTCCGGCGGCGGCACCATCTTCCTGGTGGGGCTACTGCTGGAGCGCCAGCTGTTCACCCCGCTGCGCCACCTGCAGGTCCAGCTGGCGCGCCTGGTGGCCAACCCCGATGCCCGCGACGACTACCCGCCCGAGGGCTGGCTGCGCAGCCTGGGCCCCGACCTGGTAAGGGTGCGCGAGGCGTGGCGCAACGACCGTGCCCGGCTGGCCACCGCCCATGCCGAGGGGGCGCGCAGCGCCGCACGCATCCGCCAGGAGCTGGAGACCCTGCTCCAGGTGCTGGAGACCCCGCTGCTGCTGTGCGATCACCATCGTCGCATCCTGCTCTTCAACCAGGCCGCCGAGGCGCTGTTCGAGGACCATGCCAGCCTGGGGCTGGGTAAGCGACTCGAAACCCTGCTGCCGGCCACGAGCCTGCAGGACGCCCTGGGCCAGCTGCCCGCCAATGGCGCCCCCCGCGAGGTGCTGGTCCCCAGCGGTGAGCGCTGGCTGCGCGCCATGCTGCGCCGGGTGCCCGGCAGCCATGGCGAGACCCTGCTCACGCTCACCGACACCACCGCCGCCTGGACCAGCGAGATGGGTGCCCGGGCCGAGCTGCTCGACGGCCTGCCACGCCTGCGCCGCCACGGCGCCAGCCTGACCAGCGCCGCCGATGCCCTCTCCGCCCTGCCCGAGGGCGAGGCCGATATGCGACGGCGCCTGGAGGGGGTGATCGAGGAGGAGAGCCAGGCCCTGGGCCGCGACATCGAGGGACTCGCCGGCCTGGTGGAGCGCATGCAGCAGGAGGGGGCGCGGCTGGTGCCGCTGTGGTCCAACGACCTCTGGGCGAGCCTCAACGAGCGCCTGCCCGCCGACCGGCAGATCACCGCGGTGGGCATGCCGGCGTGGCTCAAGGGCGACGCCATCGCCCTGCTGGTGCTGCTGGAGTCGCTGCTCGAGCGGCTCCGCGACACCCTCGGCGAGACGCCCCTGGAGGGGGAGGTGTGCCTCGGCAACCGCCGGGTCTACCTCGACCTGATCTGGCCGGGGGCGCCGCTCACCGAGCGCCAGCTCGGCGAATGGCAGCAGCGCCACCTGGCCTCACTGCCCCTCAACCCGCGGGTCGCCGACGTGCTGCGCCAGCATGCCAGCGATGCGTGGAGCCTGGCCGATGGTGACGGCGAGCACGCCCGGCTGCGCCTGCCGCTGCCGGCCGCCGAGCGGGTCGGCGCGCCCCGCCCGGCGACCCCGCCGCGTCCCGAGTTCCACGACTTCGGCATCGCCGAGCTGCCGGCGCCCGACGCCGAGCTCGCCGCCCGGCCGCTGCGCGCCCTGGAGGTGGTGGCCTTCGACACCGAGACCACCGGCCTCGAGCTGCGCCGTGGAGACACCGTAATCAGCATCGGCGCCTGCCGCATCGTCAACGCCCGCCTGCTGGCCAGCGAGACCTTCGACCTCTACGTCGACCCGGGCCGGCCGATCCCCCCGGCCAGCACCGCCATCCACGGCATCACCGACGACGAGGTCACGGGCGCCCCGCCGCTCTCGGTGGCGCTGCCGCGCTTCCGCGACTACGTGGGTGACGCCGTGATCCTGGCGCACAACGCCGCCTTCGACCTGCTCGCCCTGCAGCCGCCGGGCGCCGGCATCGAGCTCGACATGCCGGTGCTCGACACCCTGCTGATCTCCCGGGCACTGGATGCCAGCCTCGACGGCCACGACCTGGATACCCTGGCCGAGCGCTACGACCTCAGCTTCCCGCCGGGCACCCGGCACACCGCCCTGGGCGACGCCCGGGTCACCGCCGAGCTGTGGCTCTCGCTGCTGCCGCGGCTCGAGGCCCGCGGCATCGACACCCTGGAGAAGGCGTTGGCGCTGCAGGCCAGCGCCCTGAACAAGGAGGATGCCTGCACCTCATGATCGCCACCGCCCCGGTAAGCGCGCCATGCTGAGCGCGCCACGCCGCCGCGAACGCCTGCTGGCGCTGATCGTGCTGGCGGTGCTGCTGTTCACCCCGCCGCTGGTGCTGGTGGCCGACCGCGCCGGGACCGTCTCCTGGCTGCCGCTCTACCTCTTCCTCGCCTGGGGCCTGGTGATCGGCCTGGCCGCCTGGCTGCTGGAGGGCCCGCCCGGTGCCACCCGGCGGCCGCGAAGGGAATAGCCCCATGCGCAGCGAACCGGTGATCCTCGGCGTCGCCTTCGGCTACCTGGCGCTGCTGTTCCTGATCGCCGCCTGGGGCGATCGCCGCGCCGAGCAGGGGCGCTCGCTGATCGGCTCGCCCAACGTCTACGCCCTCTCCATCGCCGTCTACTGCACCGCCTGGACCTTCTACGGCAGCGTGGGCCGCGCCGCCCAGTTCGGCCCCAGCTTCCTGCTGATCTACCTGGGACCTACGCTGGCGATGCTGCTGGCGCCCTTCGTGATCCGCAAGATGGTGCGCATCGCCAGCGCCCAGCGCATCACCTCCATCGCCGACTTCATCAGCGCCCGCTACGGCAAGAGCTCGAGCCTGGGCGCCCTGGTGGCGCTGATCGCGCTGATCGGCATCACCCCCTACATCGCGCTGCAGCTCAAGGCGATCACCGTCAGCCATGCGGTGCTGGTCAACTACCCCGAGGCCGCCGAGCTGCGCCTGGCCGACGAGCCCTTCTGGCTCGACAAGTCGTTCTGGGTGGCGCTGGTGCTGGCGGTCTTCATCATCCTCTTCGGCACCCGCCACCTGGACGCCAGCGAGCGCCACGAGGGCATGGTGGCCGCCATCGCCTTCGAGTCGCTGGTCAAGCTGGTGGCCTTCCTCTCGGTCGGGGTGTTCACGGTGTTCGTGCTCTTCCAGGGCCCCGGCGACCTCTTCGCCCGGGTCGCCGCCACCCCGGCACTGGCCGAGCGCCTGGGGCTCGATGCCGTGCCCGGCGGCGCCACCGGCTGGGTCGGCATGCTGGTGCTCGCCTTCCTCGCCTTCCTGACCCTGCCACGCCAGTTCCAGGTTCTGGTGGTGGAGAACGTCGACGAGCGCCACCTGGCCAGGGCCAGCTGGCTCTTCCCGCTCTACCTGCTGGCCATCAACCTGTTCGTGATCCCCATCGCCATGGCGGGCCTGCTGCTGATGGGCGGCGACGCTGATCCCGACAGCTTTGTGCTCACCCTGCCGCTGGCCGCAGACCTCCCGGGGCTGCCGCTGCTGGTGTTCATCGGCGGGCTCTCGGCGGCCACCGGCATGGTGATCGTCGAGACCATCGCCCTCTCCACCATGGTCAGCAACCAGCTGGTGATGCCGCTGCTGCTGCGCAGCCGCCGCCTGCACCTGGGCGGGCGCGGCGAGCTGGCCGGCTGGCTGCTGGGCATCCGCCGCGTGGCCATCGTGCTAATCCTGCTGCTGGGCTACCTCTACCACGCGCTGATCGGTGACGCCTACAGCCTGGTGACCATCGGCCTGGTCTCCTTCGCCGCCGCCTGCCAGTTCGCCCCGGCGATGCTGGTCGGCATGTTCTGGCGCGGCGCCCACCGCCGCGGCGCGACGCTGGGGCTCGCCGCCGGCACCCTGGTGTGGGCCTGGACGCTGCTGATCCCCGGCTTCGCCCAGTCCGGCTGGCTGGATGCCGGCTTCCTGGCGCACGGCCCCTTCGGCCTCGCCTGGCTGCGCCCCTATGCGCTGTTCGGCCTGGAGGGGTGGGACATCTATACCCATTCGCTGCTGTGGAGCCTCGTGGCCAACGTCGGCCTGCTGGTAGGCGTCTCGCTGTTCAGCCGCCAGACGCCCCTGGAGCAGACCCAGGCGGCGCTGTTCACCGAGGCGCTGCATCCCCAGCTGCTGCAGAGCTCGCTGTGGCACGGCCAGACCACCCGCGGCGAGCTGGGCGCCCTGCTCGACCGCTACCTGGGCAGCGCCGCCACCACCCGGGTGTTCGCCGACGCCACGTCGGGCCAGGAGGAAGACGCCGCCGCGCCCGCCAACCCGACCCAGATCGCCCGCGCCGAGCAGGCCCTCTCCGGGGCGCTGGGCAATGCCTCGGCGCGGGTGCTGATCAACTCGGTGGTACGCGGCGAGGCGCTGGACCTGGAGTCGATCCTCAGCATCCTCGACACCACGTCCGAGACCCTGGAGATGAACCGCCGCCTGGAGCAGAAGTCCCGGGAGCTGGCGCGTGCCAGCGAGGAGCTGCGCGCCGCTAACGAGCGCCTGCGCGAGCTCGACCGCCTCAAGGACGAGTTCGTGGCCATGGTCAGCCACGAGCTGCGCACGCCCCTGACCTCGATCCGTGCCTTCGCCGAGATCCTGCGCGACAGCGGCGCGCTGCCCGAGGAGAAACGCCGCCACTTCCTCGACGTGGTGGTCAAGGAGAGCCAGCGCCTGTCGCGGCTGATCGAGGAGATCCTCGACCTGGCGCGCCTGGAGAGTGGCCGCCTGACCCTGAACCCCCAGCGCCTCGACTTGGTCGCGCTGACCCGCCACAGCGTGGATGCCGTGCATCATATGCAGGAGGACCGCGGCGTGGCGCTGGAGGTGGCGATCGAGGTGGAGGCGGCGCCGGTGGTGGGCGACCCGGACCGCCTCGAGCAGGTGGTCATCAACCTGCTCGACAACGCCGGCAAGTTCGCCGACGAGGCCGAGCCGCGGGTGCGCCTGAGCCTGGTGCGCCACAAGACCCACTACCGCCTGGCGGTGGAGGACAACGGCCCCGGCATCGCCGCGGAGGAGCGCGAGCGGGTGTTCGAGAAGTTCCACCAGATCCAGCGCCCCGAGGAGTCGCCCGACAAGCGCCGCGGCCGCCCCCGGGGCAGCGGCCTCGGCCTGCCCATCAGCCGCGGCATCGTCGCCCACCTGGGCGGCCGGCTGTGGGTCGAGGAAGCGCCCCACCTGGGCGGCGCCTGCCTGGTCATGGAGCTGCCGGAGGCGCCGGCGGAGACGCCCTAACTCCGGCGCGCCCGCCTCTGCAGCGCGCGGATCCGCTGGAGGTCGTGGCGCAGCAGCAGGCGCTCGTCCCCGCCCAGCCGCGCGATATCCACCCAGCCGTCCGCGGCGCGGCCGGCGGCGAGGTTGCGGCGCTGCTCGGCCAGCAGCAGCTCCTGCAGCCGGGCGTGGGCGGCGGTGAGCGCGCGGCAGCGCTCGGCGTCGAGGGCCCCGCGCCCCACCAGGGCGGCGAGGCGCCGCCGGGTATCGGTCTCGCGCACGCCGTGGCGCAGCGCCAGCAGGCGCACCGCCGCCACCAGCGGCAGCATCGCCTGGTGCTTGAGGTTCAGGGCGCGCTCGTGGGGCGCCCCTTCTTGGCTGCCGGCCAGCCGCTGGAAGCGGTCCAGCGCCACCGGCTGCTCGTCGAACAGTGCCCCCATCTCGTCGAGGAACAGCCCCGCCCCGGGCAGCCGCCCGACGACCCAGTCGCGCAGCGCCTCGGCCAACGCCTCATCGCCATGGACCGGGGTGAAGTCGAGCAGGATATTGGCTTGCTGCACCCGCTTGACCCGCCGCTCGGCGCTCCATATCTCCAACTGGCGCTGCCACTCCCCCAGGCGCTTGCGCCACATCGGCCAGCGCGCCATGACATGGCCCTGGCACAGCGGGATGCCGGCCGCATCGAGGCGCGCGGTGAAGCGCTCACCCAGCGACTGGAAGTAGCCGTCGATCTCGACATGCCGGGCGTCCGGGTAGTCCTCGAGGATCATGGCATTGTCCTGGTCCGGGGCGAGCAGGCTCTCGTGTCGCCCGCCGGAGCCCAGCACCAGCACGCAGAACCGCACCGGCGGCGCCCCCCAGCCCTGCCCCGCCATCTCCGCCTCGGCCAGGCGGATGGCACGCCGGGTGAGCCAGGCGTTGTGGTCGCTGATCAGCTGGCTGATGCGCCAGGCGGGCAGGTCGAGACGCACCAGCGCCGTCACCAGTCGGGGCTGCCAGGCATGGGCGTCGGCGAGCTCCGGGTCGGGGCCCAGGGCCTCCAGGGCCTCGCGCAGGGGGGCGAGCAGGTCGGACAGGCGGGAAGGATCGGGAAGCCTCTCCCCGGCGAACAGGGTCCGCCAGGGCGAGGCGTGATGCAGCAGGCGCACGACGCGTCGACGCCGTGGTCAGCGGGCGAACATGTCGTCACCCAGCTCGTCGATGAAGCGCTGCGCCTTGCCGATCATCAGCTCGTCGCAGGCCTCGCGGCCGGGCACCATGTCGGAGCGCTCGAAGCGGTGCTCGAGCACCTCGCCCTCCTCCTCGCCGTCGCCGGTCAGGGGCTTGCGGATCCAGCCGCTGACGCGGTACTGCCCCCCCTCCTTGGCCGGCTCGGAGATGATCAGGTAGCCGTTGTACTCCACCGGCTCGGCGGCCGGCGCGTTGCCGGGGGTGGCGTCGTCGCCGCCGCCGAACAGCCCGGAGAGAAGCTTCTTGAACATGGTCGGCCTCCTGGTGCCGGCGGGGCGCCCGCGGCGCCCCGCCTCGGCATCAATCCTGCTGGCGGCCCTTGCCGGCGGCGATGCGCAGGCGCAGGGCGTTGAGCTTGATGAAGCCCTCGGCATCCTTCTGGTCGTAGGCGCCGGCATCATCCTCGAAGGTGGCGATGGACTCGTCGAACAGCGACTGCTTCGACTGGCGACCGGCGACGATAACGTTGCCCTTGTAGAGCTTGAGGCGCACCACACCGGAGACGTTCTGCTGGGTCTCGTCGATGGCGGCCTGCAGCATGCGGCGCTCCGGGCTCCACCAGTAGCCGTTGTAGATCACCTCGGCGTACTTGGGCATCAGCTGGTCCTTGAGGTGGGCCTCCTCGCGGTCCAGGGTCAGCGACTCGATGGCGCGGTGCGCCTTGAGCATGATGGTGCCGCCGGGGGTCTCGTAGCAGCCGCGGGACTTCATGCCCACGTAGCGGTTCTCGACGATGTCGAGGCGGCCGATGCCGTTGTCGCCACCCAGCTTGTTGAGCTTCTCCAGCACCTCGTGGGGCTTCATGGGCACGCCGTCCAGCGCCACGATGTCGCCCTTCTCATAGGTGAGCTCGACATAGGTGGGCGCGTCCGGTGCCGCCTCGGGCGAGACGCTCCAGCGCCACATATCCTCCTCGGCCTCGGCCCAGGGGTCCTCGAGGATGCCGCCCTCGTAGGAGATATGCAGCAGGTTGGCATCCATGGAGTAGGGCGACTTCTTCTTTTGGCTGGTGAAGTCCACCGGGATGTCGTGCTGCTGGCAGTAGGCCATCAGCTTCTCGCGGGAGGTCAGGTCCCACTCGCGCCACGGGGCGATCACCTTGACGCCCGGCTTGAGGGCATAGGCACCCAGCTCGAAACGCACCTGGTCGTTGCCCTTGCCGGTGGCGCCGTGCGAGATGGCATCGGCGCCGGTCTGGTTGGCGATCTCGATCAGGCGGCGGGCGATCAGCGGACGCGCGATGGAGGTGCCGAGCAGGTACTCGCCCTCGTAGATGGTGTTGGCGCGGAACATCGGGTAGACGTAGTCGCGAACGAACTCCTCGCGCAGGTCCTCGATGTAGATCTCCTTGACGCCCAGCGCCTGCGCCTTGGCGCGGGCCGGCTCGACCTCCTCGCCCTGGCCGATGTCGGCGGTGAAGGTCACCACCTCGCAGTTGTAGGTTTCCTGCAGCCACTTGACGATGACGGAGGTGTCCAGGCCGCCGGAGTAGGCCAGCACGACCTTCTTGACATCGGACATTCGGGGAGCTCCTTTCTGGTGAACGCTAGAGGGCGTCAGTATAGCGTGCCAGCCCGGCAGCGAATACCGCCCCGGGACGCGCCGCGGCCGAGCTGCTAGACTGCGCGGATTCGACCCGGGCCGGGGCCGAGGACACGCAGATGGCAAGGACAGGAAGGAGAGGTGCATGAGCGAGGCGATCGCCCGCGACCTGATGGCCCAGCGATTCCGCAGCTACCTGCCGGTGGTGGTGGACCTGGAAACCGGCGGCTTCAACGCCGAGCGCGATGCGATCCTCGAGATCGCCGCGGTCACCCTGACCATGGACGCCGAGGGCAGGCTGCTGCCGGAATCCACCTACGCCTTCCACGTCGAGCCCTTCCCGGGGGCCAACGTCGAGCAGTCGGCACTGGACTTCACCGGCATCAACCTCGACGACCCGCTGCGCCGCCTGGTAGCGGTGCCGGAGGCCGAGGCGTTGGGGGAGATCTTCCGGCCGGTGCGCAAGTCGATCAAGGCACATGGCTGCACCCGCGCCATCCTGGTGGGCCACAACGCCGCCTTCGACCACGGCTTCCTCAACGCCGCGGTGGCCCGTTGCGGCATCAAGCGCAATCCCTTCCACCCCTTCTCCAGCTTCGACACCGCCTCCCTGGCCGGGCTGATGTATGGCCAGACGGTGCTCGCCCGCGCCTGCCGCGCCGCCGGCATCGAGTTCAGCAACAGCGAGGCGCACTCGGCGCGCTACGACACCGAGCGCACCGCCGAGCTGTTCTGCGCCATGGTTAACCGCTACCGGGAGATCGGCGGCTGGGCCCAGGCCCAGCGCGAGCAGGGGATCGAGGAGAAGCCGTAAGGAGCAAGGAGCAA
>NZ_AXCA01000006.1:0-40204 GCF_000475415.1 Halomonas sp. PBN3
AATGAAAACATTTACCTTTGATGACTTGCTTCAATCCTATTTTTCTGAGAGGTGGCTGACTGAGAGGAGCCGTATTTCCTACAGCGTGCCGGTGAAGCTGTTTCGGCGATTCGCGGGGCAGGATAAGCTGCCTGAAGAAGTGACCCGTGACGATGTAAGAGAGTGGAGAGAGTTCTGCTTTTCGGAGGCGGGGCGAAACCTGGCACATTCAAGCTGGAACAACTACTGCAGGCATAACCGGATCCTCTTCAAGCATGCGATTGATCATGCCTTGATCGATACCTCCTTCAACCCTTTTGCCAAGATGGAGGTCACCTCTCCCAGGAAGCGAAAGAAGACACTGAGCAAGCGGCAGGTCGAGATGGAACGCGAGGCCATCAGCTTGTATAAACGGATAGAGGTTCACCAAGGAAAGCCCTCCATGCTGCATCCCGTCTGGTTCTGGGAAGCCGTGTTTGAAACGTTCTACCATACCGGTATTCGACTGACTCAACTGCTGCTGATGAAGCCCGAGGATGTCAACCTAAAGAGCCGCGTTCTCACCGCTACCTGGCAGGGCGCAAAGAATAACCGGGAGCACTTTGTTCCCATCTCCAATGCCCTCTATCCGCATTTGGAAAACCTGCTGAATTCTGCCAGAGCGGTGGGTATCCAGCGGGGCGAGCAGCTCTTTAACGTGAACCGATTCAGCGTTCGCCACCGAATGGAGACGATGGATTCCTGGCAGGTAGAGGGCTTCTATCAGAAGCTGTCCAAGATCTGTGGCTACCAGATGAGCCCGCACCGATTCCGTCATACCCTGGGCACCGAGCTGATGAAGGAGCCGGATCGTAATCTGCACATCGTCAAGGCGCTGCTCGGCCACAGCAACATCAGCACGACGCTGGAGTACGTCGAGGTCGATATCGGCAGCCTGCGCAGTGCCATTGAGGGGCGCCTCTAAACTCGGGCGCCATTAGGCAATCCCGGTCACGACCCAAGCGGTGCCGGGCTGATGAGTCAGCCCGGCACCGCTTTTTGCTTCCCTTGAGAGCCCTTCCGCGCCTTTCGGCCAGACTTAGACGATCGTCTGAATTAGCCCGCCCTGATGCAGGTTGACAGCTGGTTCCTCATCCTCTTCAATAGCTACTCGATGATGCCGTGTGATGCTGGTGATAATTCCTGATTTCCAGGCTGTCCCTATACGCATTTCACGAGGCCTTGCGCTAGGCGTAATGCACTGATTTTTCTACTGTTTTTGGTGGTGTGACTTGTAATCAGTAGGCCCCGGGTTCGACTCCTGGTGCCGGCACCATCCAGACTCCGCGCCGCTGCGCGACCATGACCGCCCATCGAGGCGGTTTTTTGTGTCCCTTGAAAAGGGGCGGGGCATCCCCACATCTGGTCTCGCGGCTCCTGCTCCCTGGGGTCGCTCACGGCTGTCTCGCCGTCGGAACACGAGTTTTGCTGAGACTGATCACGGACACACAGGAGGTGATTGGATGTCAGTCAAGATGTCTGACCGTGCGTTTGAGAAGACCGTTTCCCGTCATGGTGTCGTCGACTCGCCGGACCCGCAGAGCCGCGTGAAGAGCGCGCCGCGCCCCGGCGAGGATCCCTACCCGACGCGCCTGGCCGAGCCCTTCGACATGCCCTGGCTCAACCGCCGCGAGGCGGTGGTGAAGGGAAGCGCCGAGGAGGGCCCCCTGAGCCAGGCGCAGCTCGACGAGTTCGACCGCAAGGGCTTTCTCTTCGAGCCGAACTTTATCAGCGGCGAGGAGCTTGACGAGCTGCGCCGGGAGCTTGCCGCGCTGCTGGAGCGCGATGACTTCCGGGGCCGCGACTTCGCCATCACCGAGCCCTCCGGCAACGAGATCCGCTCGCTGTTCGCGATGCACTTCCTCTCCGAGCGCTTCGCCCGCCTGGCCCGTGACGAGCGCCTGGTCGGCCGTGCCCGGCAGATACTGGGCGGCGAGCCCTATGTGCATCAGTCGCGCATCAACTACAAGCCCGGCTTCGAGGGCAAGGGCTTCAACTGGCACTCTGACTTCGAGACCTGGCACGCCGAGGACGGCATGCCGGCGATGCATGCGGTGAGCGCCTCCATCGTGCTCACCGACAACCATCACTTCAACGGCCCGCTGATGCTGATCCCGGGCTCCCACAAGGTGTTCGTGCCCTGCCTGGGCGAGACGCCGGACGACAACCACAAGCAGTCGCTGAAGACCCAGGAGCTCGGCGTGCCGAGCCGCGAGGCCCTGACTGCGCTGGTCGAGCGCCATGGCATCGAGGCGCCCACCGGGGCCGCCGGCGGCCTGCTGCTGTTCGACTGCAACGTGCTGCACGGCTCCAACGCCAACATGTCGCCGGACCCGCGCAGCAACGCCTTCTTCGTCTACAACCGCCGCGACAACCGCTGCGTGGCGCCCTTCGCGGCGCGCCGTCGTCGCCCCGGCTTCCTGGCCCACGACCCGGACGAGGCCTGGGCGCCGGAGGGGTGAGGGACCCGCGGTGACGGCCTCGTGACGCTGGCGCTGTGGCGTGTGCCGCGGGCTGCGGTAGACTGGGAGGTCTGTCGCGCCCGCGGCACGTCTAACGAGAAGGAGAAGATGCGCCATGCGCTTTGTCCCCCGCTTCACCGACGGCCAGGCCTTTCCCGAGCGGCTCGGCAAGATCGTATGCGTCGGCCGCAACTACGCCGACCATGCCCGGGAGCTCGATAACCCGGTGCCCAGCGAGCCGCTGCTCTTCATCAAGCCGGCGACCAGCGCCGTGCCCCTGGCTGCCCCCATCGAGGCCCCCTTCGCCCGGGGCGAGGTGCACTACGAGACCGAGCTGGCGCTGCTGATCGGCGAGGAGCTGACCCACGTCACCGCCGACGAGGCGGAGCGGGCCGTGGTGGGTATCGGGCTGGCCCTCGACCTCACCCTGCGTGACGTCCAGTCGCGCCTCAAGGAGAAGGGGCACCCCTGGGAGATCGCCAAGGCGTTCGACGGCGCCTGCCCGCTGTCGGACTTCCTGCCGCTCTCCCAGGTGCCCAACTGGAGCGGGCTTGCCTTCACCCTGGAGGTGGACGGCGAGCCGCGCCAGCAGGGCGAGGGGGCCGACATGCTGTTCCCGGTGCCGACCCTGCTGGCCGAGATGAGCCGCCACTTCACCCTTCAGCCCGGGGACGTGGTGCTGACCGGCACCCCCGCCGGGGTCGGCCCGCTGGAGCGCGGCAGCGAGCTGCGCTTTACCCTGACCGGCGGCCTGGAGGTGACCACCCGCGTGGTGGAGTGAGGCCTGGGCTGGCATGAGCCCTGGCCGCAGACGACGACGCCCCGCTCGAGCGGGGCGTCGTCGTGTCGGGGGTGGGGGTCCCGGCTATTCGAGATAGGTATAGCCCGCCAGGCCCTCGGAGAGGTCGTCGAGGAAGCGCTCCTGCTCGGCCACCTCCAGCCCGCTGGCGGCGAGCTGCTCGGCCAGGTGGTCGCGCAGCACCTCGGCGTCGAAGTTGACGTAGCTAAGCACGTCGGCGACCCGGTCGCCCTGCTGGATATGGCTGAAGCTCCAGCTGCCGTCGGCCTTGAGGGTGGCGTCCACTGAGTCGGTGTCGCCGAACAGGTTGTGCAGGTCGCCGAGGATCTCCTGGTAGGCGCCGACCATGAAGAAGCCCAGCAGCCGCTCGTCGTCCTCCTGCCACTCCGGCAGCGGCAGGGTGGTCTCCACCCCCTGGCCGTCCACGTAGCCGTCGATGCGCCCGTCGCTGTCGCAGGTGATGTCCTGGATCACCCCGCGCCGGCTCGGCTCCTGGTCGAGCCCGGTCAGCGGCACGACCGGGAAGATCTGCTGGATGCCCCAGACGTCGGGCACCGACTGGAACAGCGAGAAGTTGACGAACAGCTTGTCGGCGAGCTTTTCGGCCAGCTCGTCGTCGATCTCGCGGTGCACCCGGTTGCGGGTGTCGAGGCGCGCGCGCAGCCGGGCGCAGGCGGCGAAGTAGACCGCCTCGCCCTCGGCGCGGGCGGTGATGTTCGTCAGCCCCATGACGAAGCGCTCGTGGAGGTCGCCCATGGCCTGCACCAGGTCGTGCCACGCCTCCACCAGGCCGCGCTGGTCGGGGGCATCGCCGAGCAGGTCGTGGACCCGCCACAGCTCGTCCACCTGGGGGTCGCCCTCGACCCGGCGCTCGGGGGAGGCGTCGCTGACCCGCTCCTCGCCGATCACGTTGGTGATCAGCACCGCGTGGTGGGCGGTGAGCGCGCGCCCCGATTCGCTGATCAGGTGGGGCTGGGGCAGGTCGTGTTCCTGGCAGGCCAGGCGGAAGGCGTAGACCACGTTGCGGGCGTACTCGAGCATCGAGTAGTTGGCCGAGCAGAAGCTGCGCGAGCGGGTGCCCTCGTAGTCGACCCCGAGGCCGCCGCCGACGTCCACGGTGTCGACCGGGGCACCCAGCTCCACCAGGCCCTGGTAGAAGCGCGCGCACTCATTGAGGCCGCGCTGGATGTCACGGATGTTGGCGATCTGCGAGCCGAGGTGGAAGTGCACCAGTTGCAGGCTGGCCAGGGCGTCGGCCTCGCGCAGCTGCTCCACCACCGCCAGGATCTGGCTGGCGGTGAGGCCGAACTTGGACTTCTCGCCGCCGGTGTTCTGCCAGCGGCCGCGGCCCACGCTGGCCAGCCGGGCACGCAGGCCGATGCGCGGCGTGACGCCGAGCGCGGCGGCCTCCTCGAGGATCAGCGGCAGCTCCGAGAGCTTCTCCACCACCAGGTAGACGCGGTGGCCGAGCTTCTCGCCCATCAGCGCCAGGCGCACGTACTCGCGGTCCTTGTAGCCGTTGCAGACGATCAGCGAGGGACCGTCGCCGGAGAGCGCCAGCACGGCGAGCAGCTCCGGCTTGCTGCCGGCCTCCAGGCCGACGCGGTCACGGCCGCGCTCGGGGGTGGCCAGTATCTCCTCCACCACCCGGCGCTGCTGGTTGACCTTGATCGGGTAGACCGCGGTGTAGCCGCCATCGAAGGCCTCCTCGGCCATGGCGGTGTCGAAGGCGGCGCACAGCTGCTCGACCCGGTCGTGGAGGATGTCGATGAAGCGCACCAGCACCGGCAGGCGTAGACCAGCGGCCTTGAGCCCCTCCACCAGGTCGTCCAGCGGCAGTGCCGGCCCATCGCTCTCGCTGCCCAGCGGACGCACCAGGGCATGGCCGGAGTCGTCGACGTCGAAATAGCCGCTGCCCCACTGGTCGATGTTCCAGACGCGCCGTGCGCGGCGGGCAGGACTCGTGGTACTGGCCATGGAGCGGCTCATCGGCTGGCCTCCGGCAGGGGCAGGGCGCCATGGGCGAGGCGCGCCTTGAGGATGGTACGGAAGCGTTCGGGGTCGTGGGGGGTGAGGTCGTGGGCGGGCGGGTCCACGTAGACCACCAGCAGTCGCGAGAGCCAGTAGCGCAGCGCGGTGAGGCGCAGCATCATCGGCCAGGCATCGCGCTCGGTGGCGGTCAGCGGTCGCCGGGACTGGTAGGCGGCGAGCAGCGCATCGTGGCGCTCGGCATCCAGCCGGCCGTCTTCGTCGCTCGCCCAGTCGTTGACCACGATCGCCAGGTCGAACAGCAGGTCGCCGGTGCAGCCGTTGTAGAAGTCGATGATGCCGCCCAGGCGGTCGCCCTCGAACAGGGTGTTGTCGCGGAACAGGTCGCCATGCAACGCGCCCTGGGGCAGCTCGGGGCCGTCGCCGAAGGCGCCCTGGTAGATATCCACCTCGTCCTTCATCAGCGCCTGGTCCTCGGGCGCCAGGTAGGCCAGCACCTTGTGGTGCATGGGCATCAGCCAGTGCAGGTCGCGGGGGTTGGGACGGTGGCCGGGGAAGTGCTGCGACACCTTGTGCAGGCGTCCCAGGGTCTCGCCCAGGGCGCGGCACTGGGCCAGGTTGGGGTCCCTGGGATGCTTGCCGGGCAGGCGGGGGAAGAGCAGGGCCGGCTTGTCGGCCAGGCTGTGCAGCGCCACGCCGTCGCGGTCGTGCAGCGGCCCTGGTACCGGCAGGCGGTGCTCGTCGAGGTAGTCGAGGAGGTCGACGAAGAACGGCAGCTCCTCGTGCTCACCCTGCTCGAACAGGGTCAGCACCAGCTCGCGGCGGTCGGTGGTGACGAAGAAGGTGCTGTTCTCGGTGCCGGCAGGAACGCCCTCCAGGGAGACCAGCGAGCCGGCGTCGAAGCGGCTCAGGAAGGCCTCGACCTGGGACTCGGTCAGCGGTGTGAATACGGCCATGTGTCTCTCACCCGGGAATGCCAAGCCGCCTATTGTAGCGACTTGCGAGTGTGATGCACGCGTCGTCTACCGCCTCAGAAGGTCTTCAGCACCCACTCGGGTACGGCGATGCGGTCGCCCTCCTGGCGCTCGAAGTTGCCGTCGCCATCACGGTCCACCAGGTAGTAGGAGGGACCGCTGGAGGGGCGGATCTCGATGGCGTAGAGCTCGCCGTTGACCCGGTACTCGCGGATGGTGCGCTCCTCCTCCTGGCGGATGGTGATGTCCGGGGCCAGGGCCTCGTCGGACTGGGCCAGCGCGGGCAGGGCGGCGACGAGCAGGCCCAGGGACAGCAGCAGGGCGGAGAGGAAACGAAGGGTGCGCATGGGAACCTCCAGGCCGCCGGGGGCGGGGCAATGATGGGTCTGCCCCCAGTGTAGGGCCTTCCCGCCCCGGCGCACACCGGTCGCGGCAAAACCCCCGCGCAATGCGTATCATGGTTGACCAGAGTCACTTCCCGAACAGCTGCAACGGATGCCTCCATGGCCGATACCCCCATCGTTCTCGTCGACGGTTCCTCCTACCTCTACCGCGCCTTCCACGCTCTGCCGCCGCTGACCACCTCCGAGGGGCAGCCCACCGGCGCCATCAAGGGCGTGCTCAACATGCTCAAGCGGCTGATCAAGGACTATCCGGACAGCCCCATGGCGGTGGTCTTCGATGCCCCGGGCAAGACCTTCCGCGACGAGCTGTTCGAGCAGTACAAGTCCCACCGCCCGCCGATGCCCGACGACCTGCGCGACCAGGTGCAGCCGCTGCACGACTGCGTGAGGGCGCTGGGGCTGCCGCTGCTGTGCATCGAGGGAGTGGAGGCCGACGACGTCATCGGCACCCTGGCGCGCCAGGCCACCGAGGCGGGACGCGACGCGGTGATCTCCACCGGCGACAAGGACATGGCCCAGCTGGTCAACGCCCATATCACCCTGGTCAACACCATGAAGGACGAGACCCTGGACGTGGCCGGGGTCAAGGAGAAGTTCGGGCTGCCCCCCGAGCTGATCATCGACTTCCTGGCGCTGATGGGGGACAAGGTCGACAACATCCCCGGGGTGCCCGGTGTGGGCGAGAAGACCGCACTCGGCCTGTTGCAGGGCATGGGGGGCGGCCTCGATGCCATCTACGCCGATCTGGAGAAGGTCAAGACATTGGGCTTCCGCGGCGCCAAGACCCTGCCGAAGAAGCTTGAGGAGCACCGCGACCAGGCCTTCCTCTCGTACCAATTGGCCACCATCAAGACCGATTGCGAGCTGCCCGTGGGCCTCGACGACCTCGATATCGCCCACCCCGACCGCGAGGCGCTGCTCGAGCTCTACCGCCGCTTGGAGTTCAAGGCCTGGCTTGCCGAGTTGCTGGAGGGCAAGGACGAGGGCGTGGATGACGTCGCCGGCGGCACCGCCACCCCGGATGCCGACGGAGAGCAGGCCGGCGGCAGCACCTCGGCGAGCCGCGAGGACCACGTCATCCTCGCCCAGGCCGACCTCGACGCCTGGCTCGCGCGACTCGAGGCAGCCGATACCTTCTGCTTCGATCTGGAGACCACCAGCCTCGACTACATGGAGGCGCAGATCGTCGGCGTGGGCCTGGCCCTCGAGCCCGGCGAGGCCGCCTATGTGCCGCTGGCCCACGACTACCTCGACGCCCCCGAGCAGCTCGACCGCGACGCCGTGCTCGCCGCCCTCAAGCCGCTGCTGGAAGATGAGTCGAAGACCAAGGTCGGCCAGAACCTCAAGTACGACATCTCGGTGCTGGCCAACGTCGATATCGCGGTGGCCGGGCCGCTGGAGGACACCATGCTGGAGTCCTACGTGCTGGACTCCACCGCCACCCGCCACGACATGGACTCCCTGGCGCTCAAGTACCTGGGCGAGGCGACCACCTCCTTCGAGGCGATCGCCGGCAAGGGCGCCAAGCAGCTCACCTTCAACCAGATCGCCCTGGAGCAGGCGGTGCCCTACGCCTGCGAGGACGTCGACATCACCCTGCGCCTGCATCGCGAGCTGCGCCCGCGGCTGGCGAAGGAGGGGCGCCTGGCCGAGGTGCTCGAGGCGATCGAGCTGCCGCTGGTGCCGGTGCTGTCGCGCATGGAGCGCACCGGGGTGGCCCTGGACCCGGAGCGCCTCCACGCCCAGAGCCAGGAGCTCGCCCGGCGCATCGACGCCCTTGAGGTCCGCGCCCATGAGCTGGCCGGGCGCGAGTTCAACCTCGGCTCGCCCAAGCAGCTCGGCCAGATCCTCTTCGAGGAGCAGGGCATCCCGGTGCTCAAGAAGACCCCCAAGGGGGCCCCCTCCACCGCCGAGGCGGTGCTCGAGGAGCTGGCGCTGGACTACCCGCTGCCCAAGGTGATCATGGAGCACCGTGGCCTGGCCAAGCTCAAGTCCACCTACACCGACAAGCTGCCGCGGCTGGTCAACAAGGCCACCGGGCGGCTGCATACCAGCTACCATCAGGCGGTTACCGCCACCGGACGGCTCTCCTCCAGCGACCCCAACCTGCAGAACATCCCGATCCGCACCGAGGAAGGGCGCAAGATCCGCCAGGCCTTTATCGCCCGGCCCGGTTATCGCATCGTCGCCGCCGACTACTCCCAGATCGAGCTGCGTATCATGGCGCACCTCTCCGGCGACAAGGGGCTGCTCGCGGCCTTCGCCGAGGGGCGCGACATCCACGCCGCCACCGCCGCCGAGGTGTTCGGGGTGGCGCTCGACAAGGTCACCCCCGACCAGCGGCGCAGCGCCAAGGCGATCAACTTCGGGCTGATCTACGGCATGAGCGCCTGGGGCCTGGGCCGGCAGCTGCATATCGAGCAGGGCCAGGCCAAGGTCTATATCGACCGCTACTTCGACCGCTACCCCGGGGTGGCGCGCTACATGGAGCGCATCCGTGCCCAGGCCGCCGAGGAGGGCTTCGTGGAGACGGTGTTCGGCCGGCGCCTCCACCTGCCGGAGATCCGCTCCCAGAATCGCGCCCGCCGCCAGGGGGCCGAGCGCACCGCGATCAACGCCCCCATGCAGGGCACCGCTGCGGACATCATCAAGCGGGCGATGATCGACGTCGACGCCTGGCTGCGCCAGGGCGAGCTGGACGCCTGGATGGTGATGCAGGTCCACGACGAACTGGTGTTCGAGGTGGCGGAAGGGCAGGTCGACGACTTCATCGAGCAGGTCAAGGCGCGCATGCAGGCCGCCGCCGAGCTCGAGGTGCCGCTGATCGTCGAGGCCGAGTCGGGGGCCAACTGGGACGAGGCCCACTGACCATCAAGCTCGCCTTCGCCCTTGGCGTGCAGCGCTCCTGTGGGAGGCCGGCTCTGCCGGACGAATGGCGCCGACAGGCGCCCTGGTGGTGCCGGGTGAGTATGGCAATCACCGCCGGGAGGCCTGCGGCCTCCATCGCCCGGGGAGCCCGGCCTCCCACCATAAAACCCGGCCTGAGCCACTCTCTGCCGTATTCACTCATGCCAATTTGCGATGCACCATAAAGAAACGCCACCGCGGCTGCGGTGGCGTTTCGGGTTGAGGCGAGGGGCGAAAGGCTTAGCGCCAGCCGACGCGATCGAAGATCTTGATGGCTTCGGGGTTGTTCTCGCCCAGCTTGCTGATGTTGAGGCTGTCCTTCTTGAAGTTGCCCCAGGACTCCAGCACCGGGTTCATCTTCACGCCCGCCACTACCGGGAACTCGTAGTTGCCGTTGGCGAAGATCTCCTGGGCGGTATCGGAGGCCAGGAACTCAAGGAAGCGTACCGCGTTCTCGCGGTTCGGCGCGCCCTCGACCACGCCGGCGCCGCCGACGTTGACGTGGGTGCCGCGGCCGTCCTGGTTGGGGAAGATCACGCCGACCTGGCGGGCCACCTCGCGGTCGGCCTCGTCCTCGGAGTGCAGCAGGCGCACGTAGTAGTAGTGGTTGGCCACCGCCAGGGAGCACTCGCCGCTGGCCACGCCCTTGATCTGGTCGGTGTCGCCGCCCTCGGGGTCACGGGCCATGTTGGCCACCACGCCCTGGGCCCACTCCTCGGCCCCCTCGGCGCCGTGGTGCTCCACCAGGGAAGCGAGCAGCGACTGGTTATAGATGTTGTTGGAGGAGCGGATGCAGACCTCGCCCTCGAACCGCGGGTCGGCCAGCTCCTCGTAGCTGCCGATCTCGGCCGGGTCGAAGCCGTCGCGGTCATAGAAGATGGCGCGGGCGCGCTGGCTGAAGCCGAACCACAGCCCCTCGGGGTGGCGCATCGACTCGGGCAGGCGCTCGTTCAGCACCTCGGACTCGACGCCCTGGAAGACCCCCTCCTGCTCGGCCCGCCACAGGCGGCCGGCGTCCACGGTGATCATCACGTCGGCGGGGCTGGCCACGCCCTCGCGCTTGATGCGCTCGATCAGCTGGTCGGAGTCGCCCTCCAGCAGGTTGACCTCGATGCCGGTCTCCTCGGTGAAGGCCTGGTAGAGCGCCGCATCGGAGTCGTAGTGGCGCGCCGAGTAGATGTTCAGCTCGTCGGCGGAGGCGGCGGACGCGAAGGCGGAGCCGGCCAGGGCGACGGCGATGGGGGCGGCGAGACGAACGTGCTGGATCATCGTGACCTCGTGAGCAGTGCGGTGAATGTCGTTATGTCGAATGATAATACGTTGCATTATTGACGGTTTCATTGAAGCGCCCCGGATGCGACCCGTCAAGGGGCGAATCGAGGTTTTCCTGGCCTGGAGCAGGAAACGGCGGAATGCGAGTCGCTTTCAAACGCATTACCGCCCACGATCGGTTATGATGGAGGCAAGCTCCAGCGACACCGTCTCCACCCACACGACGTCGAGGGCCTATGCACCAGAATCTCAAGCCACCGTTCGCGTCCGGCGCCACGGCGCTCTCGATGCAGGGGATCCACCACGCCTTCGGCAAGCGCGAGGTGGTCAAGGGGGTCGACCTGGAGGTGCTGCCCGGCGAGGTGGTCTGCCTGCTGGGCCCCTCCGGCTGCGGCAAGACCACCCTGCTGCGCATCGCCGCCGGCCTCGAGACCCTGCAGCAGGGCCGCGTGACCCTGGAGGGGCGCGAAGTAGCCGGCGCCGGCGGGCGCCAGGTGCCCCCCGAGAAGCGCAGCGTCGGTCTCGCCTTCCAGGACTCCGCGCTCTTCCCCCACCTCTCGGTGCTGGAGAACGTCACCTTCGGGCTCAAGCACCTGCCGGCCGCGGAGCGCCGCCGCCGCGCCCTGGGGCTGCTCGAGCAGCTGGGCATGGCGGCCCATGCCGAGAGCTATCCGCACATGCTCTCCGGTGGCCAGCAGCAGCGTGTCGCCCTGGCCCGCGCCCTGGCGCCGGCGCCGCAGCTGATGCTGCTTGACGAGCCCTTCTCCAGCCTCGATGCGCGGCTGCGCGACCAGATTCGCGACGACACCCTGCACGTGCTCAAGAAGGTCGGCGCCGCCACCCTGCTGGTGACCCATGACCCCGAGGAGGCGATGTTCATGGCCGATCGCATCGCCCTGATGTGCGACGGCCATATCATCCAGGTGGGCACGCCCCGGGAGCTCTACTGCAACCCCAGCGACCCCTTCGTGGTGACCTTCTTCGGCGAGGTGAACGAGCTCACCGGCGTGGTGCGTGACGGCGTGGTGCACACCCCGGTCGGGGTGATCGAGGCGGGCTGGCTGGCCGAGGGAAGCACCGCGCGGGTGCTGGTGCGCCCGGAGGCGCTGCAGGTCGAAGCCCGGGAGGCGCCGGCCGAGGCGCACAGCCACAGCCATATCGTCATGGCTAAGCTGCTGGGGCGCAGCAGCCTGCTGCATATTTGCGCCCATGGCGATGAGGGTGACGAGGCGCATATCCACGCCCGGGTGCCGGGGGTCTTCCTGCCTGCCGAGGGGCAGCCGGTCACCCTGCGCCTGGACCCCTCCCAGGTGTTCGTCTTCCCCTCAGCCGCCGCCGGGTCGCGAGCGGCGCATGGCCAGGCTGAGCAGGATCACCGGGATTATGCCTACGGCCACGATGGCCAGTGAGGCCGTCGAGGCCTCGGCGAGGCGCTCGTCGGCCGCCAGGCTGTGGGCGCGTACCGCCAGGGTATCGAAGTTGAAGGGGCGCAGGATGATGGTCGCCGGCAGCTCCTTCATCACGTCCACGAATACCAGGATACAGGCCGCCAGCAGGCTGCCGCGCATGATCGGCGTGTGAACCCGCTTGAGGGTGCCGGTCGCCGTGTGCCCCAGGGTGCGCGAGGCGGCGTCCATGCTGGGGGTCACCTTGCCCAGGCTCGCCTCCACGGCGTTGAACGACACCGCCAGGAAGCGCACCACATAGGCGTAGATCAGGATGAACGCCGAGCCGCTGAAGATCAGCCCGATCACCTCGCCGCCGCGCGCCAGCATCCAGGTGTTGATGGCGTTGTCGAGCCAGGCGAAGGGGATCAGGATGCCCACCGCCACCACCGAGCCGGGAATCGCGTAGCCCATCGCTGAGATGCGGGTGGCGGTGCGCGTCAGGCGGGTATCGTTGAGCCTTACCCCGTAGCTGAGCACCACCGCCAGGGTCACCGCGATCAGCGCCGCGATGGCGGCCAGGGTCAGGCTGTTGCGGGCGTAGCCGATGAAGGCGGCGCCGAACAGCGAGTCTCCCTGCTCGATGGCCAGCTGGGTGAGGATGCCGCTGGGGATCAGGAAGCCGCCGAAGATCGGCAGCAGGCAGGCCAGGAAGGCGCCGGCCGAGGCCCAGCCGCCGAGGCGGAATTCCGGCAGCTGCTGGTAGCGGCTCGAGGTATGGAAGTAGCGGCGCTTGCCCCGCGACCAGCGCTCCAGCAGCACCAGGGCGATCACGAAGGCCAGCAGGCAGGCCGCCAGCTGGGCGGCGGCGACCTGCTCGCCGAGCCCGAACCAGGTGCGGTAGATGCCGGTGGTGAAGGTGTCCACGCCGAAGTACTGCACCGCCCCGAACTCGTTCAGCGTCTCCATCAGCACCAGCGACACGCCGCCCACCAGGGCCGGGCGCGACAGCGGGATTGCCACGCTGCCGAACAGCCGCCAGGGGCCGCGGCCCAGGGTGCGGCCGACGTCCAGCATGCACACCGACTGCTCCATGAAGGAGGCCCGGGCCAGCATGTAGACGTAGGGATAGAGCACCAGGGTGATCAGGGTGGCGGCGCCGCCTAGGGAGCGGATGGCGGGGAACCAGTAGTCGCCATGCTCCCAGCCGAACAGCTCGCGCAGCCAGCCCTGCAGTGGCCCCGAGAACTGCAGGAAGTCGGTGTAGGCGTAGGCGATCACGTAGGTCGGCACCGCCAGGGGCAGCAGCAGCGCCCACTCGAACAGCCGTCGCCCGGGGAAGCGGCACATCACCACCAGCCAGGCGGTGCCGGTGCCCAGGATCAGCGTGCCCAGCCCCACCGTGACCACCAGAAAGAGGGTGTTGGCCAGGTAGCGCGGCAGCACCGTGCTGGCCAGGTGCTGCCACACCCCGTCGGTGGGCATGACGATATGGGCCAGCACCGCCAGCACCGGCAACGCCACGATCAACGCCACGCCGAGCAGCAGCGCGGTCCAGGGGGTGAAGGCGGGCAGGAGCCGGCGGGGAAGGGCGGGCAGGCTGCCAGGGGTGGGTCGGGACAAGGCAGGCTCCTTGCGGGGCAGGGTTGCAAATGCGAGACGTTGGCGCCGGCAAATGGTATCAGTTGCCCGCCTCGCCTGCAGCCGCCATCGCCTGACCGGCGTCAACACGACGACGCCCGCCGTCACGGGACGGCGGGCGTCGCGCCGGGGCCTTCGAGAGGGTCAGTAGCCCAGCAGCACCGAGGGCAGGCCGGTGATCAGGGCCGGGAAGAAGGCCATCAGCACGCAGGCCAGCAGGATCAGCGCCACGAAGGGCACCACCGCCTTGTAGAGGTCGAGGGTCTCCACCCCGGGCGGCGCCACCCCCTTGAGGTAGAAGAGCGCATAGCCGAAGGGCGGCGTCAGGAAGGAGGTCTGCAGCACCACGGCCACCATCACCACGAACCACAGCACGTCGATGCCCATGCTCTCGACGATGGGCAGCATGATCGGGAAGCTGAGCAGCACGATGCCGGTCCAGTCCAGGAACATGCCCAGGATGAAGACCAGGAACAGCATCAGGATCAGCGCCCCGGTGGTGCCGCCGGGCATCGCCATCACCACCTCGGAGATCACGTCCATGCCGCCGCCGATGGAGAACACCCCGGTGAAGGCGGTGGCCCCCACCACCACCAGCATCACCATGGTGGTGGTCTTGCTGGCCTCGATCAGGGTGCGGTAGCAGGTCGAGGCCTTGCGGTCGCCGAAGATCAGGAACAGCAGGAAGGCGATGAAGACCCCGATGGCCGAGGCCTCGGTGGCGGTGGCGATGCCCAGGAACAGCGAGCCCAGCACGCCGAGGATCAGCGACATCGGCGGCAGCACGTACTTGCCGAGCATGACCAGCAGCTCGCTGGTGGAGACCTCGGCGCGCTCCTCGGCGGGCACCGCCGGGCCGTAGCTCGGCTTCACATGGCAGATCACCAGCACGTAGAGGGCATACATGAACCCGAGCATCAGCCCGGGCACCAGGGCACCGGCGAACAGCGCCCCCACCGAGACCGGCGAGTAGCTGGCCATCAGGATCAGCATGATGCTGGGCGGGATCAGGATGCCCAGGCAGCCGCTGGCCATGATCACCCCGGCGCTGAGCTGCTTGTTGTAGGAGTACTTGAGCATCGGCACCAGGGCGATCATCCCCATTACCGCGATGGAGGCGCCGACGATGCCGGTGGTGGCGGCCAGCAGCACCGAGACCACCACCACGGTCAGCGCCAGGCCGCCGCGCAGGTTGGCCAGCAGCAGGCGCATCGACTCGAACATCTTCTCGGTGACGCCGGAGTCGTTGAGGAAGCGCGCCATCAGGATGAACAGCGGGATGGCCACCAGGACATAGTTGTCCATGGAGTTGCCGTAGATGTTGTTGATCAGGATGCCCAGGGTCTTGGCGCCGGGCCCCAGCCAGGCGGCGACCACGGCGACGCCGCCCAGCACGAAGGCCAGCGGGTGGCCGAGGAAGAGGCCCAGCAGCAGGCCGCCGAACATGAACAGGGTGAGCAGCTCGGCACTCATGCGGGGGTCTCCTTGCGCAGTTCATCGAAGGCGCGGATGACGATGGCGACGGCCTGCAGCAGCAGCAGCACCGCGGCCACCACGATCACGCCCTTCACCGGGTAGACGGGGATGGACATCATGCCGTAGGTGGTCTCGCCGCGGCTGAAGGAGCGCTCGAAGAAGGCCCAGCCGAAGGTGAGCAGCATCCAGATGAAGGGCACGAAGAAGAGCAGGTAGCCGAGGATTTCCAGCACCGCCTGCTTGCGGCGGGATAGCAGGCGCTTGAGCACGTCGACCTCGACGTGGGCGTGATGGCGCAGGCCGAAGGCGGCCATCAGCATGAAATGGGCGCCGAACAGCATCTTGGTGACATCGAAGGCCCAGTCGCTGGGACGTCCGATGAAGAAGCGGGCGGCGATGTCGTAGACCACGATCAGCGTGATCACGGCGAGCAGCGGGGCGATCAGGCGTCCGAACCCCTCGTTGAGGGCATCGATGGCCCGGGCAATGGCGTTCATGGTGAGGCTCTCGGAAACGGGCGAATCACACGAAAGGCGGCGCCAGGGGCTCCCGAGCGCCGCAGCGGCGCCGGGCCCCGAAGGGCCCGGCGATCTTTCCGCTTACTGGTTCATGCAGGCCTCGAGCTCCTCCAGGGACGGCAGGTTGTCCATGGTGCGGCTCATGTTGAAGGGCACGGTCACGTCACGCCAGTTGGCGTAGTGCTCCAGGTAGCTGACCATGGAGTGGTAGACCTTGGCATGCATCGGGTCCTCGCAGGCGCCCTGCAGGATCACCTCGTTGGTGACCTCCTGGATGCGCGCCAGGTCCTCCTCGGAGAGCTGGTTGATGGTCATGCCCTCTTCCTTGAACTTGACCGTGGCCTCGGTGGAGCCGCGCTCGGACCAGGCCAGCGACCAGGCCATGGTGGCCTCGGCGGCGATCTTCAGCTTCTCCTGGGTCTCCTCGGAGAGGGCGTCCCAGGCGTCCTTGTTGATCATCACGCCGAACACGCTGGCGGACTGGTGCCAGCCCGGGGTGGACCAGTAGTCGGCCACCTCGCCGAAGCCGGCCTTGTAGTCCACCCCTGGGGTGGAGAACTCGCCGGCGTCGATCACGCCGCGCTCGATGGCCTGGTAGACCTCGCCGCCGGCCAAGGTGACCTGGGAGCCGCCGAGCTTCTCGAGCACGCGGCCCTGGTCACGGCCGGAGAGGCGCAGGCGCTTGCCCTCGAGGTCGGCGATGCTCTCGATGGGGGTGCCGCCCATGAAGCCCGACTCGTTGTTGGTGATGCCGTAGGGCAGGTAGACCATGTCGTACTCGCCATAGACCTCCTGGTAGAGGTCCCAGCCGCCCCACTGGTTGATCCAGTTGAGGTAGTCGACGCCGTTGAACAGGCTGGTGGTGGTGGCCAGCGGCGAGAAGGCCGGGCTCAGGCCGGCCCAGTAGCCGGGCCAGTCACCGGCGGCCTCGATGGCGCCGGTCTGGGTGGCGTCGAACACCTCGCTGCCCGGCATCAGGGTGCCGCCGGCGCGGAAATCGATGGTGAGCTCGTCGCCGGCCAGCTTGTTGACCAGCTCGACCCAGTGGCGGTCGATCTGGATCAGGTCCAGGTTGTCCGGCCAGGTGGTGGTCATGGTCCACTCTTCCTGGGCCTGGGCGGTGGTGCTCAGCGTGGCCAGGGCCACGCCGGCGGCCAGGCCGGTGAGGGTGAAGGTGCGCAGTGCTTTCATGTTGTTCTCCCTTCAGGGTCCGGGCAGTCGGTGCCGGACGGCACCGCTTGGAATGCGAGGCCGCGGGGCCAGGGTTCCTTACCCTCGGCAGCCTCGCGGCGACGGCTCAAAGCTAGCATGCCAGTGGCGCGAGATTCGATTGCGCTTATGTGAAGATGGTGGCGGCGGTGTCGGCCGCTGCCGGCGGTGCGCGGTGCCTCGGCTACGGCCCGAGACAGGCCGCAAACGGCAGGAAATCAATCGCTTGCGGTAAGTTTACGTTAACGTAAATGGCGAGTTTCACGAGGCGCCCAGCGTTGAAGGTGGGTGTCGTCATGCGACCAAAGTGCAAGATGAAAGGCGTGAGCCGGGAGGGCGCGAGGATGCATCGCCGCGAGGAAGCCGCCGTGCGGGTGCTGCGGTCGCATGCCCGGCGCCTGGGGCACCGCCGCTGGCGTGGCCTGGTGTGGCTGCAGGGGACGCCCGCCGCCTGCCGGGCCGCGGCGCTCGAGCTGTGGGGGGCCGGCGGCTGGCCGGCGCCGCTGTGGCTCGGTCCCGATGCGCCGGCGGGGCTCACGCCTCCGGCCTGGCTGCCGCCGGCCCGGGCCCGCACCCGCCTGGGGGGCGAGCATGGCCTGCTGGTGGTGGATGCCGTCTCCGCCGCTGCCGGCCTCGACCCCGATGCGGTGGCGGCGCTCGCCGGCACCCTGCGTGCCGGTGGCCTGCTGGTGCTGATGACCCCACCCGACTGGGGCGCGCGTCCCGACGCCGACTACACCCGCCTGGCCGAGCACCCCTGGCGTCCCGAGGCGCTCACCAGCCGCTACCTGGCCCGGCTGGCGCGCCTGCTGGCGGCCGAGGATGGTGTGGTTCGCTGGCGCCCCGGTGAGTCGCCGCGACTCCCCCGGCTGCCCGCCCGCCCGTCCTCCCAGGCATTGCCGGTGGCGGATGCCGACTGCCTGACCGCCGACCAGGCCGCCGCGGTGGAAAGGCTCGCCCGGCTGCGCCGCCGTCGCCCGCTGGTGATCACCGCCGATCGTGGCCGCGGCAAGAGTGCCGCCCTGGGCATCGCCTGTGCCCGCTGGCTGGCCGCCGGCGAGCCCGAGGTGCTGGTCACCGCGCCGCGTCCTGCGGCCGTGGAGAGCCTGTTCGAACGCCTGGCGGCGCTGTGCCCGGAGGGGCAGCGCCAGGGCAGCGATTTCATCACCGAGGGAGGGGAGGTGCGCTTCGTGGCCCCCGATGCCCTGGCCGAGCTGGCCCGGGCCGGCGAGGCGGGTGGCGCCGGGCGCCTGCTGCTGGTGGACGAGGCGGCGGCGATCCCCGCCGGGCTGCTGGGGGAGTGGCTCGGCGCCTTCCCGCGCATCGCCTTCGCCACCACCGTGCACGGCTACGAGGGCTCCGGCCGCGGTTTCGCCCTGCGCTTCCGCGAACGCCTCGAGCGTGCCACCCCGGCGTGGTGCGGGCTGCACCTGGCGGCACCGATTCGCTGGGCGGCCGACGACCCCCTGGAGCCGCTGCTCCATCGCCTGCTGATGCTGGATGCCGAGCCGCCCGCGGCGAGCGATTCGTGGGCCGACGCCGCGCCGTTGCCGAGGCGGCTGTCCAGGGAGGCACTGGCCGCCGACGAGCCGCGCCTGCGGGGCCTGTTCGGCCTGCTGGTGCAGGCCCACTACCGCACCACGCCGAGCGACCTGCGCCTGCTGCTGGATGGCCCTGGCCTCGCTGTGACGGTGCTGGAGGCCGGCGAGGCGCCCCTGGCGGTGGCGCTCACCGCCGACGAGGGCGGCTTCGAGGCCGCGCTGGCCGAGCGCGTGGCCCGCGGCGAGCGCCGCCCACGCGGCCACCTGATGGCCCAGTCGCTGGCTGCCCACGCCGGCGTCCGCGCGGCGCTCACCGGCCGCCTGCGCCGGGTGGTGCGTATCGCCGTGGCCCCGGAGCGGCGTCGCAAGGGGCTGGGGCAGGCGCTGATCGAGGCGGAGCTTCAGCGTGTCCGGGAGGAGGGCCGCGACCTGCTGGGCGCTAGCTTCGGCGCCGAGCCGGGGCTGATCGCCTTCTGGCGCCGGCTGGGGTTTCGCACAGTGCGCCTGGGGCTGACCCGCGAGACCGCCACCGGCGAGCACGCCCTGATGGTGGCCAGGGCCACCGGCGAGGGCGGCGAGCGCCTGCTGACCACCCTGACCGAGCGCTTCCAGCGAGCGCTGCCGGGCCTGCTCGCCTTCGAGCTGCGCGACCTGGCCCCGGAGGTCGCCGCCGCCCTGCTGGCGGAGGGCGACGCCCCGGCCCTTGCCGACGACGATCGCCAGGATGCCGGGGATGTCGCCGCCGGCCATCGTGAACCGGCGCTGGCGCGACCCGCGCTGCAGGCGCTAGTCCGTCACGCCCTGGCCCGCGGCGTGCCCCCCGAGGACGCCGACCTGGCACTGCTGGTGGCCTGGGGCTTCCAGGGCTTGAGCGGCGAGGCCCTGGCCCGGCGCCTCGGCGAGCCGGGTCGGCGCCAGGCCACCGCCCGGCTGCGCCAGGCGGTTGCACGGTTAATGCTCTCAGCGAGGCGCCGGGGATAGGTCTGGAGGGGGTCCGAGGACCAGGGGTGAGGAGCACTGCTCCGAACGGGCTGGCCATGGATGGCCAGCACCGGACCTGCAAGCGGAGCGGGACGCGAGAGCGCCGCAGGGCCGAGGTAGCGCCCAGGGAGGGGTTCATAGCGCCCCCGAACAGACCTGTCGCCGGGTAAGCCTCGCGCCGCCAAACGTTGTTCGGTCCACAGCTTCCCCTGCCGCAGTGTGCTGAGTAAGGTAGGTCGGTCAATCAGGAAGGATCACCATGAACGAACATCTCGACCGGCTCGCGCCGCAGCCGCTGTGGCGCCATTTCCGCACCCTCTGCGAGACCCCGCGCCCCTCCGGCCACGAGGCCGCCCTGGCGGCGCGTCTCGAGGCCTGGGCCGACGCCCGTGGCCTCGCCCACGAGCGCGACGCCTTCGGCAACCTGCTGATTCGCAAGCCCGCGACGCCCGGCCGCGAGGACGCCCCGGGGGTGATCTTCCAGGGCCATCTCGACATGGTGCCCCAGGCCAACAGCGGCCACCCCCACGACTTCACCCGCGACCCCATCGAGACCCGCCTCGGCGACGACGGCTGGCTGCGCGCCAGCGGCACCACCCTGGGTGCCGACAACGGCCTCGGCGTAGCCGCCGCCCTGGCGATCCTCGAGGCCGATGATCTCGAGCACGGCCCGCTGGAGGCGCTCTTCACCCTGGAGGAGGAGTCCGGCATGGGCGGGGCACTCAACCTCGCCGAGGAGTGGCTCACCGGGCGCTATCTGCTCAACCTCGATTCCGAGGATCGCGGCGAGGTGTTCATCGGCTGCGCCGGCGGCACCGACGTGGTGGTGGAGGCGCAGCTGCCCACCGCCCCCCTGGCCGAGGACGAGGTGGTGCTCAAGCTGTCGCTCACCGGCCTGCGCGGCGGCCACTCTGGCATCGACATCCACAAGGGGCTGGGCAACGCCAACCGCCTGCTGGTGCGCGCGCTGCGTGCCCTGGAGCGCTTCGATGCGCGCCTGGCGAGCTACGCGGGCGGCACCCTGCGCAACGCCCTGCCGCGGGAGGCCTTCGCCGTGGTGGCGCTGCCCGAGGAGGAGCGCGAGGCCGCTGTGGCAGAGGTGGCGGCCCTTGAGGCCACCCTGCGCGACGAGCTGGCCGGGGTCGATGAGGCCCTGTCGCTGAGCCTGGCGGCCGCCGAGGGAGCCGTCGACGAGCCGCTCACCGCCCAGGCCACCCACCTGCTGCTGGCCGCCCTCCACGCCGCCCCCTGCGGCGTGGAGCGCATGAGCCAGGAAGTGCCCGGGGTGGTCGAGACCTCCAACAACCTCGGTGTGGTCAGCCTGGAGCAGGGGCGCTTCCAGCTCGGCGCCCTGGTGCGCTCGCTGCGCGACAGCGCCACCCGGGACCTCGCCGACCGCCTGCGCGCCCTGTTCGAGCTGATCGGTGCCCGGGTGCGCATCGAGAACGGCTATCCGGGCTGGACCCCGCAGCCGGACAGCGAGCTGCTGGCGCGCTTCCGGCGGGTGCACCACGAGCGGCTGGGCAGCGAGGCGGCGGTCAAGGTGATCCATGCCGGCCTCGAATGCGGCATCCTCGGCGGCAAGTACCCCGGGCTTGAGATGATCTCCTTCGGCCCCACCATCCGCGGCGCCCACTCGCCGGACGAGCGCGTCGATGTCGAATCGGTGGCGGCGTTCTGGACGCTGTTGCGTGCCCTGGTGGAGGACCTGGCCCGTCCTGTGGCCTAGGCACCGGTCACCCGCCGGACACGACGACGCCGAGCCCAAGGGCCCGGCGTCGTCGTTGGGGAAGTGCCGTTCGGTATCAGGCCAGGTAGCTGGCCAGCATCCACACGGTCTTCTCCTGCTCGCGGATGTAGTCGCCGGCCTGGGCGGCGGTGCCCTCGTCGTCGGCGTCGGCGGCCAGCGAGAGGAGCTCGCGCTGCAGCTCGATCAGCACCTGGTAGCCCGCCAGCACGCCCTCGACGCAGGCCTTGCCGTCCGAGACGTTCTTGTCCTCACGAATCCGTGAGATCTCGACGTAGTCGCTGTAGGCGTGCACCGGCTGGTGGCCCAGGGTGAGGATGCGCTCGGCGACCTCGTCGATCTTGGTCAGCAGGTCGGTGTAGAGCTCCTCGAACTTCTCGTGGAGCTGGAAGAACTGCGGGCCCTTCACGTTCCAGTGGTAGCCGCGCACATTCATGTAGAAGATCTGGTAGTTGGCCAGCAGCTCGTTGAGCTTCTCGGCCAGCTGGCTGGCGCTGGCCTCGTGCAGGCCGATGCGGTTGGTGTTGCTCATGGGTCGTCTCCTTGGTCGCTGTCTATCCATGGTCGCCGCGCCGTCGCCCGGCGGCCAGCGAATCCTGATCATGGTCATCATAGCCTTGTTGCATGACATCTTGGCGGGCGAGGTCGATTTCAAGTGACCTGCGTCATCCTGCCGCGCCAAGAGTGCGGGGCTATTGCAGATGGCAGTACCGCTCAGGGCTGTTCCGGCGCCTTTCGCTATCACCCTGTCGAAAATGGCGATCTCCCTAGCCTACACTGGAGCCATTCCACTCTAGGAGTTATCCCATGCGAGCCTGGCCGCTGCTTCTTCTGCTGGCGCTGGCTGGCTGCCAGACCGTCCCCTCGACCCTGCCCGTGGCCGAGCCGCCGCCCGCGGCCGCCTGTCGGTGGCCCACCGGCGAGGCGGCGCCGCGGGAGATCCTCGCCCGGGCGGTCGATGCCCTCGAGGCCGAGGGCTTCCTGATCCGCCACACGGCCACGGCGCCCGTGCTGGTGAGTGCCGAGCGCACTCGCCTGCTGCCCGGCTACGGCAGCCGCTACGACGACTGGGAGCGCCACGGCGTGTTCGGCGGCATCGACCTGGGCGGGGGCAGCGGTGGCATCGGCGGCGGGGTGATGATCGGCTTCGGCGGGGTGGGCAGCCTGACCCGCGATGCCACCCAGCTGGAGCGGGTCTCGCTGCTGGTGAGCGGCCAGGAGGTGCGGGTCAGCCGCGACCTGCAGGTCATCGACTGGCGCGGCGAACTGGCGGAGGCGCGCAGTGCTAGCACCGCGGCGTTCTGTCAGGAGTTGCGGCGTGCCATGCAGGCGGGAGGTGCCCCATGAGCCGCCGGCTGGGGGCGTTGCTGCTGGCGCTGGTGCTCGCCGGGTGTGCCACCCCACGGCCCGCGGCGTCGCCCACCGAGCTGACCCTGGCTGCGCCGCCGGAGACGGCCCTGGAGGCCGCCGCCGAGGCGCTGATGGCGGGGGGCTATGTGGTGCGCCATGCCGACGCCTCCCTGGGTCGGCTGGAGGCGGTGTTCTCGCGCTGGCCGGGCTATCGGGTGCTGGTCGAGGTCGAGGGGGAAGGCGAGCGCAGCCGGCTGGGGCTGGCCGCTACAAGGGGTGGCCGCGCGCTGCCGCCGCGCACCCTGGAGGCGCTGGCGGCGGAGATTGCCGCCAGGCTCGCGACCGCCGACTGACCGCGGCCTCAGCTCGCCTTCGTCGCCGTGCCGTTGAGGTCGAGCCCTTCCACCATAGCTAGCACGCGGTCGCGCATGGCGGCCAGGGCGTCCAGATCGTAGTGTTCCGCCTCGCCCTGGCCCCATACCGGCCCCGGCCAGGCCGCGTCCCCCTCGCGGCGCAGCACCAGGTGCAGGTGCAACTGGGGCACCAGGTTGCCGAGGCTCGCCACGTTGAGCTTGTCGGCCTCCATCAGGGTCTTGAAGGCACGGCCGAGGCGCCCCGCCTCCCGCCACAGCTGCTGCTGGTCCGCCTCGTCCAGCTCGAACACCTCGCTGACATCGTGCCGCCGCGGGATCAGCAGCAGCCAGGGAAAGCGGGTATCGTTCATCAGCCGCAGCTGGCACAGCGGCAGCTCGGTGACCGGATAGCTGTCTTCCACCAGGCGGGGGTCGGGCTCGAAGTGGTCCATCAGGGCTCTCCCGGGTAATCAACGAGCGGTATCGCCTGACTGGCATCATGCCACAGAACTGCTGACACAGAACCGCCGGGAGTTTTCCCGGGCTGCCCGGGCGGCTAAGCTGTGCAGCCTGACCCCGAAAGGACGCTCCCATGACCCTGATCGAGGCGCTGGCCCTGCTGCTGATCGGCACCCTGGCCGGCTTCATCAATGTGCTCTCCGCTGGCGGCTCCATGCTCACCCTGCCGCTGCTGATGTTCCTGGGCCTGCCACCCCAGGAGGCCAACGGCACCAACCGCGTCTCCATCGCGCTGCAGAGCGTCTCGGCGGTCTACAACTTCTTCCGTGCCGGGGCGCGCCATGTGGGCCTCTCGCTGCGGCTCTCGGTGCCGGCAGTGGTTGGCTCGCTGGTCGGGGCCTGGCTGGCCCTGCGCACCGGCGATGCCCTGTTCGAGGCGATCCTGATCGTGGTGATGGCGGGGGCGGCACTGCTGATGCTGCTGCCCCAGCCGCGCCTGGAAACCCGCCCGCTGACCCCCGAGCGGCTGACCCCGGCGGTCTACCTGGCGATGTTCGCCATCGGCCTCTACGGCGGCTTCATCCAGGTAGGGGTGGGCATCCTGTTCATCGTGGTGCTTTACCGCATGCTCAAGATCGACCTGGCCCAGGTGAATGTCTTCAAGGTGCTGATCGTGCTGGTCTATACCCTGCCGGCGCTGGTGCTCTTTCTGGTCAATGACCAGGTGCGTTGGGGTTACGGCCTGCTGTTGGCGGCGGGAAGCATGACCGGGGCCTGGCTGGCGGTGAAGGTCAATGTCAGTCCCCGCGGGGCCTTCGTGGTCAAGTGGCTCACCGTGGCGGTGATCGTGGCGATCATTCTGCGCTTGCTGATCGGGTAGGGCATGGCGTGCCGTCAGCTGCTAAATTAACCTTTGCAACACCCTGAATCCGCAAGGAGATAGAGCCCCATGAAACGATCACTGTTGATGCTGATGGCGGCGCTGTTCGCCGTGTCGCTGCTCTCCGGCTGCAATACTATCCGCGGTGCCGGCCAGGATATCGAACGGGGCGGCGAGGCGATCCAGGACGCCAGCGACTGATTCCCACCCCCCCCCCAGGGGGACGTACCGCCGGAGCGTCTGTCGCTTCGGCGTTTTTTATCGCTTCTGAGATAGAAACCCAGGCAAGGAACCCCAGATGTTCATGACGAGATTTTCGGCGCTTGCAATCGGCCTGCTGCTGGCCGGCTGCAGCAGCATGAATGCGGCACCGAGCCCTGATCCCGCCCCGCCGCCGCCCCGGGTGGAGGCCAGCGGCGAATGTGGCGCGGAGCGCGTCCAGGACCGTGTCGGCCGCGCCTACAGCGAGGCGCTCGGCGAGGCGATCCGCGACGAGAGCGGGGCGGCCGCCATGCGGGTGATTCGCCCCGGCGAGGCGGTGACCCTCGACCATCGGCCCGATCGCCTCAACGTCCACCTCGACGAGACGGACACCATCGCCTCCCTGGACTGTGGCTAGTCGCTCCCTTCCCTGGCGCCGTGCTCGTCCTGGGTGCGGCGCTCCTCCTCTTCGGCCTGCTTGCGCAGTTTCTTGCGCAGGGCGGCCTTCTCGAAGCGCAGCTTCTGCAGTTTCGTCTCCAGCCTGAGCGGAGGCACGGGGGCCGGCTTGCCGTCGGAGTCCACCGCCACCATGGTCAGGTAACAGCTGTTGGTGTGACGGATCAGCTTGTTCTGGATGTCCTCGGCCACCACCTTGATGCCGATCTCCATGGAGGAGCGCCCCACGTGGTTGACACAGGCCAGGAAGGTCACCAGTTCGCCCACATGGATCGGCTGCTTGAACAGCACCTGATCCACCGAGAGGGTCACCACATAGTGGCCGGAGTAGCGGCTGGCACAGGCGTAGGCCACCTCGTCGAGCTTCTTGAGGATGGCCCCACCGTGCACCTTGCCACTGAAGTTGGCCATGTCCGGGGTCATCAGCACCGTCATCGACAGCTCGTTCTGGCCGGGCAGGGGATGGGCGTCCATGGGCGGTCTCCTGTTGGGTTATCCACAGCATAACGCCTTGCCCCCTACCTGGGGACAAGGCGTTTTGCGTGGGGAGGGAGCGAACGTCAGAACCAGGTCAGCCCGATGGAGATCAGCACCCCGGTGATGATCAGCTGGATCAGGCAGAAGCCCATGATGTCCTTGGCCTTGAGCCCGGCGATACCCAGCACCGGCAGCGCCCAGAAGGGCTGCAGCAGGTTGGTCCAGGCGTCACCCCAGGCCACGGCCATGGCGACCCGCGGGATCTCCACCCCCAGCGCCTCGGCGGCGGGCAGCATCACCGGCGCTTGCACGGCCCACTGGCCGCCCCCGGAGGGCACGAAGAGGTTGACGATGCCGGCGCTGATGAAGGTCCAGAAGGGCAGGGTGGTCTCGGTGGCGAAGGAGACCAGACCCTCGGAGAGGGTCGCCGCCAGGCCGGACTGCACCATGATCGCCATGATCCCGGCGTAGAAGGGGAACTGGATGACGATGCCGGCACCGCCCTTGATCGCCTCCTGCAGGCTGGTCAGCAGGCTGCGCGGGGTGCGGTGCAGCACGATGGCCAGGAACAGGAACAGGAAGTTGACCACGTTGAGGTTCAGCCCGCCGCCACGCAGGAAGAAGTGGTCGACCAGGAAGATCAGGCCCGGGATGCCCACCAGCCAGGCCAGCACCACGCTGTTCTCCATGCGCTCGGCGGGGCGGGTGATGCGCACGCGCTCCTCCTCGTCCTCGCCCAGCAGCTTGGGGTCGACGAAGACGCTCTCGTTCTCGTCGGGCAGCATCATCCGGTTGACCAGCGGCACGGCGATGAACAGCATCACCACGATGGCCAGGTTGAAGAAGGCGAAGATGGTGGAGCCGGTGCCGATCACGCCGATCTGGTCGGCGCTGAAGTGGCCGTCGGTGGCGATGGTCAGCGGCACGGAGCCTGCCAGGCCGCCGTGCCAGACGATAAAGCCGGAGTAGGCGCTGGCCACCAGCAGGCGGTAATCGACGCGCACCAGGCGCGCCAGCTCCTTGGCGAACAGCGCGCCCACCACCAGGCCGAAGCCCCAGTTGATCCAGCTGGCCGCCAGCGACACATAGGTGACCAGCAGGATGGCCCCGCCGGGCCCTTTGGCCAGCGCGGCCAGGCGCTGCAGCAGCTGCTTCACGGGGGGAGAGCTTGCCAGCATGAAGCCGGTGACCAGCACCAGCAGCATCTGCATCGAGAAGGTCAGCAGGTTCCAGAAACCGTCGCCCCACATGCGCATCACCGCCAGCGGCGTCTGGCGTTCCACGGCGATGGCGGCCACTGCGGCGATGATGGTCAGCAGCAGCACGAAGATATAGGGGTCGGGCAGATAGCGATCGACCAGCTTCACCGCTGGTCTCGAGAGAGCCTTGAGCATGGCGATCCCTTACTGTTGTGAGTGTTATGGGTAGTTCAGTATAGAAACTAGCGCAGCGTCAGTATCTTGCGTTATTTCGCCGCCAACGGTCCAGCAGGCTTGTCACACCAGTCGGTGCGGCGCCGTCGCCGATAGTAGGCGATCAGGGTCGCCGAGCGCACCAGGGTGAACAAGGTGAAGGCCAGCCACAGCCCGTGGTTAGTGAGGGCCTCCGGCAGCACTGCCTGGGCGAGCCACCAAGCGGGCAGGTAGACGGCGAGCCCGGCGAAGATGCTGTTGCGCATCTCGCGGATCGCCGTGGCGCCGATGAAGACCCCGTCCAGCAGGTAGCTCCACACCGCGATCAGCGGCATGGCGACCATCCACGGCAGATAGCTGGCGGCGGTGTCGCGCACCGCCGGCAGGCCGGTGAGCAGGGCGATCAGTGCCTTGCCGCCCAGGGCGAAGGCCAGCGCGGCGAGGCCGGCGGTGGCCAGCGAGAACCAGGCCGCCCCGCGCACCGCCTGGGCGAACTCCTCCCAGCGCCTGGCACCCACCGAGCGCCCGGTAAGCGCCTCGGCGGCGTGGGCGAAACCGTCCAGGGCGTAGCTGGTGAGCATGATGAACTGCAGCAGCACGGCGTTGGCGGCAAGCACGGTGTCGCCCTGGGCGGCCCCCCGCGAGGTGAAGAAGGCCATGGCGAACAGCAGCCCCAGGGTGCGCACGAAGAGGTTGGCGTTGACCGAGAAGAGCTCGCCGTAGGCGGCCAGCGCCAGCAGCCGGCTGCGCAGGAAGCGCCCCGAGAGCCACCTGAGCTGGCGCGAGACCAGCCACAGGCCGAAGGCGAAGGCGGTGTAGTCGGCGATCACCGTGGCCCAGGCCACGCCGTCGCTGGTCATGCCCAGGCCGACGACAAAGAGCAGGTCGAGGACGATGTTGACGCCGTTGGTCAGCACCAGGATCGCCAGGGTCACCCGCGAGTTCTGCTGGCCCAGGAACCAGCCGAGGATGGCGTAGTTGGCCAGCACCGCCGGCGCCGAGAGGATGCGGATCTCGGCATACTCGGCGGCCAGCGCCGTGGCCACCTCGCTGCCGTCGAGCAGCCACAGCCCCAGGGCGATGAGCGGTCGCGAGAGCAGGATCAGCGCCGCGCCGATGCCCGCCGCCAGCAGCAGCGACTGGCCCAGCAGGTTGCGCACCTCCGTGTCGTTCTCGCGGCCCACCGCCTGGGAGGTGAGCCCGGTGGTGCCCATGCGCAGGAAGCCGAAGCCCCAGTAGAGGAAGCTGAACAGGGTGGCACCGAGGGTCACCGCGGCCAGGTAGCGGGAGTCCGGCAGGTGGCCGACCACGGCGGTATCCACCAGCCCCAGCAGCGGCACGGTGATATTGGAGAGGATAATCGGCCAGGCCAGCGTCAGGATGCGCCGGCGCGCGGACGCGGGTGACGAAGGTTCCGAGCGGCTCACGATGGGCTCCCGAGGGTGGAAAGCCGCGCAGCATGGCCGGCGGCGGCATATAACGCAACCGCCCCGCGCTGGGGCGGGGCGGTTGCGGTGGCTCGTTTTTCGCTTAGAAGCGGTAGCCGATGCTGGCGGAGATCATGTCGATCTCGAAGTCTTCGCCGCTTTCGCTGATATCGTAGCGTTCGAACTCGGCACGCATCAGGATGCGCTCGACCTCATACTCGGCGCCGATACCGTAGAAGGGGTCGGTGCCATCCTCACTTGCTGCGCCATCATAGATGATGTCACCGTTTAGTCGTGCTGTTCCTGAAAGGTCCCCGTCCCAAGCGATCATGCCGAGTTTACCATGCACGCTGAAGCCGTTTTGGATCGGTAGTTTTCCTACCAGCGCAAAGCCAAAACCTTCAGCACTTGCATCGATGTCAGCAGTTGCAACATTAGTCCCATCGGTAACTGTCGCATCTGATGTGAAGTCACCAAAATCAAGATAGCTTGCTTCAACGGCGAAATTTGGATTGAACTGGTAGCCGACAAACAGCTTGTAACCAGTATCGCTATCATCAGTAGAGAGCCCAAGGCTATCTAATTCATCGAATGTGCTGTTATCCAGCTTTGAGTAGCCCAGCCCAGCACCCACATACGGCCCCTCGTCGGGGTTGTACTGATAGCTCTGGGCGAAGGCGGGGCTGGCGACCAGGGTGGCCAGGGCGGCGGTGGCGATCAGACGCTTCATCATGCGCTCCTTTGCATGGTGGGGGCAGGCAGGGCCTGCGGGTTGGGCGGTCGGCGAAAGCCGTCTACCCTGATGTAAGATCCTGTGAAAGGATGTAACCTCGGGCATTCTAGAAGCTAATAATGGTTAGTGCCATACCCGGTATATCGGTTGGCTGGTACTGGCAGGGCGAGAACGGCAGCAGAGACTGCAGGGAGCAGGGAGTGAAAGCGATGGGCAAGCGGACCGTATTCTTCTTCGTACTGGCGCTGGTGGCGCTGCTGGGCACGACCCCGGCGGTAGCCCAGGAGCAGCGCATGGAGGCCCAGCCGAGCGGCGGGGCCATGATCGCCGATGTGGTGATCGCGCGGCCGCTGCTGGCGGCGGCCACCGTGGCCGGCACGGCGGTGTTCCTGGTGTCGCTTCCCTTCACCGCCCTGGGTGGTGGCGTGGATACCGCCGCCGAGACCCTGATTAAGACCCCGGCCGAGGCGGCCTTCCGCCGCTGCCTGGGCTGCACGGTCAGCAAGCGCGCCGACGAGCTCTGAGCCGCCGCCAACGCGGCACTCCATCCCGGGCGCTAGGCCCCATACGGCGACGGCCCGCTCTCAGGAGCGGGGCGTCGTGGTGTCGGTGGTCATGTGGTCTGCGCGGGAGGACGTCAGGCGGCGGTGATGCGCTCGTACTTGGCCATCAGCTCCTCGCGGCTCTCCTCGCGCTCCGGGTCGAGGGGGATGCAGTCCACCGGGCAGACCTGCTGGCACTGGGGCTCGTCATAGTGGCCGACGCACTCGGTGCACAGAGCCGGGTCGATGACGTAGATCTCCTCCCCGGGCGAGATGGCGCCGTTGGGGCATTCGGGTTCGCAGACGTCGCAGTTGATGCACTCGTCGGTGATCATCAGGGCCATGGGGATACCTCGCGGAAGTCGCTGGCCGCGGTCGTCGGGGTGACTCGGTGCAATCCCGAGCTGTGGGGTCAGGTATTGTAATGGCTCTTCAGCGTCGCGGCGACCCTTGGATGGACATGCTGCGAGACGTCGCCGCCCAGCTTGGCGATCTCGCGCACCAGGGTGGAGGAGATATAGGAGTTCTCCACCGCCGGGGTGAGGAAGACGGTCTCCAGCTCCGGCATCTGGGCGCGGTTCATGTTGGCCAGCTGCAGCTCGTACTCGAAGTCCGAGACCGCGCGCAGGCCGCGCAGCAGCACGCGCGCCTGCTGCTGCCTCATGAACTCGGTCATCAGCCCCGAGAAGCCGGTCACCTCGATGTTGTCGAGCCCGGCGGTGACCTCCCGGGCCAGGGCGATGCGCGTGTCGATATCCAGCGCGGGGCCCTTGCCGGGGCTGGTGGCGATGGCCACCACCACCTTGTCGAACAGCCGGGCGGCGCGCTCGATCAGGTCGAAGTGGCCGTTGGTGATGGGGTCGAAGGTGCCGGGGTATACCGCGATGTTCATCGCCGTCACTCCTCGAGTCTGCCGAAGGGGTTGTGCACCGCCAGCGAGACCGGGCGGGCGTAGCCGGGGATCTGGATCTTGGTGTCGCTGACCTCAAGCTCCGGGCCCTCCAGCACGCCCTCGCCGAAGCGATAGCGGGGAGCGAAGCGGCCCTGGTCGGCCTGGCGGCGATAGGCGGCGGCGGCCTCGCGGGTCGCCTCGCGGCGCACCTGCCAGGCGGTCACCGCGGCCTCGCCGTGGCGCTGCACCAGCAGCCGCTCGGTGACCCCGGGCGAGAGCACCACGCCGGTGGCGTTGTTGCCGCCGAATCCCTTGGCGTTGATGAAGGCGGCGTCCGCGGCGAAGGGCATGGCCTCGCGCGAGAGCCGCAGGCGCTCGGCGTGGACGTCGTCGGCCACCGCGTCGAGGGTGGCGATGCCCGGCAGCAGGTCATGGGCGAAGCTGCCCAGGGCGCTGGCCAGCTGGTCGCCGGCGGCGCTGCCCTGTGAGTGGCCGACGTAGGCCTTCACCGCCACCACCGGCCACGCCTCGATGCCATAGGCGCGTGCCACCAGGTCGAAGACGTGGGACTCGGTCACCCGGTTCTTGGGGGTGCTGGTGCCGTGGGCGTGCAGGAAGGTGTGCTCGCGCAGGGCACGCTCACCGAGCATCTCGCGCACCAGGGCGGCGGCCTTGCCCAGGGTGATGTAGTTGCCGATGCCCGGTGCCGAGATGGAGCGCTTCCAGCCGTCGGCGTTGACGAAGACGTCCGGCACGCTGCCGAGGATCTCGGCGCCCACCTCGAGGGCCAGGGCGTCGTCCATCAGCATCACGAACTGGCTGGCCTCGGCGATGGTGAAGCCGCAGTTGCGGGCGAAGGGACGGCACGCCTTCTGGTAATCGGCGTCGGTGAGCAGCTCCAGGGCATCCAGGGCGCGCAGGCTGTCGTCGTCGGCCAGGGCCCCCATGGCGCGGAAGCCCTCGATGATCTCGGGGGTTACCGGCGCATCGGCGGTGCCCACCATTACCACCCGGCGGCGGCCGGCGCGGATGTCGTCGACCCCCAGGCGCAGGTTGTAGAGGAAGCTGGCGCAGGCGCCCAGCGCCGCGCCGGTGCCGCCGACGCTGCCCAGCACATAGGCGTTGAGGAAGTCGGCGGGCATCTGGCCGTAGCCCAGCGGCATCTGCTTGGAGGTGGCACGGTTGCCGGAGACGAAGCTCTTGAGCAGGCCGCCCCAGCCCTCGTCGTCGAGCTGGCCGATGGAGTTGCCGGCGTAGACGGCGACCTCGTCGGGGTCGAGCCGGTCGCGCAGGGTGTCCCAGGCCAGGCCGCTGTCGCCCAGGCAGTCGCTGGCCGCGAAGATCGCCATGGAGAGTCCGCGCGGGTGGTGCACGCTGCGGTAGAGGCGGTCGGGCTCGAAGCCGCTGGGCAGCTGGCCGGCGGCGCGCACCTGGGCGGGACGATGCTCGGGGAGCATCACGTCCATCTCGCCGGCGGGCACGGTGACCTCGAACAGCTTGCGGTCAAGCTCGCGCACCTGCCAGGTGGCGGGCAGATCCCGGGGCAGCTGGCGGCGGCGGATCTGGAAGGTGAGGGGGGTCTCCAGCGCCAGGCTGGCGCGGCGATTGGCGGGCAGCCCCGCGTCGTTGAAGCGCGGATCCTCGATGCGGCGGATCAGGGTATGGTCGAGCACCTGCTGACGGGTCTGCTCGACGATGGCGGCGGGGGCGAGGGGCTCGCCGTCGGCGTTCTGCCAGCTGCCGTCCTCGTGGCCGCTGGCCAGGCGCATCATGGCGGCCAGGCCCAGCAGGGTGCGGGTCTGGTCCTCCGTGGGCAGGGCGTCGAGCACGGTGCGGCGGAACGCCTGGTGGCCCGAGGTTCTGCCGGCAGGGTTCACGCCGCCCATGCCGACGATCACCGGTAAGTGTGACAAGCCGGATTCCTCGTTGTGCTGTTGGTGTCTACGAGTTCGCGATCGTTTACAGGTCATGGATCATAGCACCCGGCCCGCAGCGGCGTCATGCGGGGCGCCCGGGGGCGGGCGCGAAGGCGCTAAAACGAATGTTTGAAAATCGCCGTCGCCTTGGCTAGGATGAAATGGCTGTTTGAGTCATACGAGTGGTCATGTGGGCGCGTCTCTCCGGGGATGCGCCTTTTTTTCTTTCCCGTCTGGCGTTCACGCCGTTCACGTGCCTTCACGCAGCGTTACGCACTGCGGTGGCAGGCCGCCGCCGCGGGCGCTAGGTTGAGGGCGTGGCCCCCGCGCCACCCGACCCTTTCGTTTCTCAGGAGGAGAATGGCATGCAACACACGCTGTCACGGAAAGTCGCCCTGGCCCTGCTGGCGGGCCTGTTGACCCTGGGCCTGGCGGCCTGCGAGGAGGAGCAGGGCCCCGCCGAGGAGGCCGGCGAGGAGATCGACCAGGCGGTCGAGGAGGCCGGCGATTCCATCGAGGAGGCCACCGACAACTGAGTCAGTCGTCGTCTGGCGAGAACGCGACAGGCCGGGCACCTTGCCCGGCCTGTCGCGTCTGCGGGGTGGCTCAGGCGAACTCCTCGGTATCCACCTCCGCCTGCAGCGCCTCGGCGTAGCGCCCACCGACGATACGCCCGGGAGCGAACGCCTCGTCCAGGCGCGCCACCAGCGCCGGTTCCAGGGTAAGCGACGCGGCGGCCAGGTTCTCGCGCATATGCGCCACGCTGCGGGTGCCGGGAATCGGCAGGACGTCCTCCCCCTTGGCGCGCAGCCAGGCCAGCGCCAGCTGCCCGCCCGTGACCTCGAGCTCGCGGGCCATGGCGTCCAGCTCGTCCAGCAACGGCAGGTTGCGGGCCAGGTTGTCGGCGCTGAAGCGCGGCATGCCGCGGCGCACGTCGCCCTCGACCAGGGGCGTGTCGGCCTGGATGGCCCCGGCGAGGAAGCCGCGCCCCAGCGGGCTGAAGGCCACGAACAGGGTGCCCGCCTCGCGGCACGCCTCGAGCACCGCGATCTCCGGGTTGCGGGTCCACAGCGAGTACTCCGTCTGCACCGCGGCGATGGGGTGCTCGCTGCGGGCCCGGCGCAGGGTGGCCGCCGAGACCTCGGAGAGGCCGATGGCGCCGATCTTGCCCTCCGCCACCAGCCGCGCGAGCTCCCCTACGCTCTCCTCGATGGGCACGCCCTTGTCCCAGCGGTGCAGGTAGTAGAGGTCGATATGGTCGGTCTGCAGGCGCTCGAGGCTCGCCTCGCACTGGCGGCGCAGGGTCTCGGGGCGGCCGTCGATCACCTTGCGGCCGAGGTCGGGGTCCATGGCCATGCCGCACTTGCTGGCCAGCAGTATCTCGTCGCGCTTGCCGGCGAGCGCCTTGCCCACCACCCGCTCGTTGACGGTGGCGCCGTACAGGGTGGCGGTATCGAAGTGGCGATAGCCCATCTCGAAGGCCTCGCCCAGGGCTCGCAGAGCCTCGGCCTCGGGGACCGGCTGGCCGTAGCCGTGGGAGAGGTTCATGCAACCCAGGCCGATGGCGGGGGAGGCGATGGCCGTGAGGCGGTCGGTCACGGGATTCATGGTGTCTCCTTGCTGGTTATCGAGCCGATTCTTCAGCGCGTGCGGGCGATGATCAGCGCGGCGTGCTCGCGCAGGAAGTCGTTGGGCTCGGTGCCGTAGAGGTAGTCGTCGGTGCTGTAGCGCTCATCCCACATGGGGGGCATCCTCGCGTTGCCGTGGATTCGGCCTGTGAGAGTACCAAGATCCACGGCGCCATGGCGCCACCCGGCCTCGTTCGCTCCCCATTGGCGCCACAATTCCTGCGCGATGGGTCGCTAGCCTGCAACCGAGACGCATCGCACAGGAGCCACACCATGTCGTCCCCCATCACTCACTACGGCCGCTTCAGTCGCCTGCTGCACTGGGGCATGGCGGCCCTGTTCGCCTTCCAGTTCCTCACCGCCATCGTTCGCTTCGCCTTGCCGGATACCGCCCTGGAGGCGGCCATATGGGGCGCCCACAAGCCGCTGGGGGCGCTACTTATGTTGCTGGTGATAGTGCGCCTGGCCTGGGCGCTGGTGGAACGGGCGCGGCGCCCGCCCTCCATCAACCTGGCCGCCGGCCTCGGCCATCTGGCGCTCTACCTGCTGATGGTGGCGGTGCCGCTGGTGGCCCTGCTGCGCCAGTACGGCTCCGGCCGTGCCTTCGCCCCCTTCGGCATCCCGCTGATGCCGGGCTTCGAGGGCGAGGTCGAGTGGATGACCGCCGTCGGCGGCATCTTCCACGGCCTGCTGGGCTGGGCGCTGCTGGCGCTGATCGTCGGCCATGTCGCCATGGCCCTCCTGCATCGCCGCATGGCCGGTGAGGACGTGCTGGTGCGCATGCTGCCGCGCAGAGCCGCCGGGCGCTGAGGCGCTCCCCGGCACTTCTCGCTTCCCCATTTGGTCGCAGGCCCCGGTTGCCGCCGGGGGCCTGGGGTATGGTAGGCCGCTGCGCCGCCGCCGGGCGGATGGCCGCAGACACCTCCACCATGACAGGGAATACGGAGCGCCAGGCATGGCCAAGTCCTCTCTTCTTTCTCCGCGCTACCGCGTGCTGCTGGCGGGGCTCTTCAGCCAGCTGCTGTGCGTGGGCGTGGCCCGTTTCGCCTACACCCCGCTGCTGCCGGTGATGCAGCAGCAGACCTGGCTCTCCGACGCCGATGGCGGCTGGCTGGCCGCCCTCAACTATGCCGGCTACATGCTCGGCGCGCTGACCGCCGCCACCATCGGCAGCATCCGCCTCAAGGACACCCTCTACCGCCTCACCCTGGTGCTGGCGCTCGCCTCCACCGCCGGCATGGCGCTGACCGAGAGCTTCTGGGTCTGGGCGGCACTGCGTTTCGTGGCGGGGTTCTCCAGCAGCGGCGCCATGCTGCTCGCCTCGGGGCTGATCCTGCACTGGCTGATCCAGCACGGTCAGCGCGGTGAGCTGGGCATCCACTTCGCCGGGGTGGGGTTGGGCATGCTGCTGGCGGCCCTGGCGGTGGAGCTGATGCTGGGCCTGGCCCTCGACTGGCAGGCCCAGTGGTGGGGCTTCGCGCTGTTGGCGGTGGTGCTGCTGGTACCCGCCTGGGGCTGGCTGCCGCGACCCGCCAGGCCGCTCGAAGGTGGCACCGGTGGGCAACGTCAGGCCCAGCCGCCCAGTCGCACCTTTATGCGGCTGATGCTGGCCGCCTACTTCTGCGCTGGCTACGGCTACGTGATCAGCGCCACCTTCATCGTCGCCATCGTCGAGCGCGAGCCGCTGCTGGCCGGCGCCGGCAACTGGACCTTCGCCTTGGTGGGGCTGGCGGCTGCCCCTGCGGTGATGCTGTGGGACCTGGTGGCGCGCTGGATCGGCTATCTCGGCGCGCTGATTGCCGCCATGGCGCTGCAGGTGGTGGGGATCGTGCTGCCGGCGCTCACCGACAGCCTGGCCGGCGTGCTGGTAAGCGCCGTGCTCTACGGGGGCACCTTCCTGGGCTGTGTCAGCCTGGTGCTGACCATGGCCGGGCGGCTCTACCCGCAGAGCCCGGCACGGCTGATGGGACGCATGACCCTGGCCTACGGCGCTGCCCAGATCCTTGCCCCGGCGCTCACCGGCATGCTCGCCGAGGCCAGCGGTCACTATGACACCGGCCTGTGGCTGGCCGGCGGCTTCGTCGCCCTGGGCGCGGTGCTGCTGACTTGGCTGCGCGGCGTGGACCAGACCGCCCAGCGGTTGGATGCCGAGGCCAAGGTGGCCGCGGCGAGGTGAGAAAGGCTTAGTCGTCGATGCCCAGCATCACGTCCGAGGCCTTGATCACCACCTGAACCTCCTTGCCCACGGTGATGCCGAGCTCCTCGATGGCGTCGCTGGTGATCATCGACTTGATGGTGTTGCCGCCGCCGATGTCGACGCGGACCTGGCTGTTCACCGGGCCTTCCTTCACTTCCAGCACGGTGCCCTTGATCACGTTGCGTGCACTGATCTTCATCCCTGTTCTCCTGATCGCGGGGCAGGTGGGGCGTTAGCCCCTGTCGTGGGGCGTGCCGCGGGCACGCCTGCGTACAAGATGCCGACGCAGCTGCTCGCTGGCAAGGCCCGCCGCCAGTCCCACCAGCGCGCTACCGAACAGCGTGGCCACCGCGGTGACCGCGATCACCGGGCGACAGTCGGGCCGGGCGTCGAAGAGGCGCTTGCTCAGCATCAGCTCTACCCCGGCGAAGGCCAGCAGGGCGCCCACCACCGGGACGGGAATCGCCGCCAGCCAGGCGACCACCGCCTCGGCCTGCAGCGCGGCCAGGGCGCAGGCCGCGGCGATGGCCAGCGGGGCGATCACGCTGCGCGCACCGAAGCGGTAGTGGGCGGCCACCACCACGGCGTTGAGCAGGGTCAGCGGCAACTGGGCCAGCACGCCGCCGGCCACCGCGGCAAGCGATAGCCCTTCCCCGATGACGGCCGTTGCCGATGCCAGCGGCTGGGCCTCACCCGGCGCCAGAACGACGGCCACGAGGATCACCACCAGCGCCCAGGGCCCACGAGGCCAGACCCAGGAGAGGGCGAGCAGGGCCATTGCCGGCAGGGCCAGCCACCAGCCGGTGGCCATCATCTCCAGCGCCAGCGAAGCGAGCATCAGCCCCAGGCCGGCCTGCAGGCCGGTGACCACCGATTGCGGCAGGGCGCGGGCGGCGCGCCCCAGCAGCGGCGTGGCGGCCAGCGCCAGCAGCACCAGACCCAGCAGGGCACCGGCCAGGGCCGTCTCGGCGGCGGTAAGCCCGCCGGTGAGGATCACCGCGCCCAGCGCCTTCATCGGCTGCACGGCTATGGGCGCGCGATAGAGCAGGGCCACCAGCAGGTAGCCCGCCGCGAAGCCCAGGAACACCGGCCCGGGCGCCAGTACGCCCAGGCCGATGCCGGCGATCACATAGGGCAGCAGGGTGCCGAGATCGCCGAAGGCACCGGAGATATCGCCACCCAGCGCCACCAGGGAGTGGCGGCGAGGCGATTTATCGGAAGGGGAGGTCATTGAGCTACTCTAGCCCGAGGAAGAGTGCAAAGCCCATCGCCCATTCCATCTTTGTTGATGCCTCTGACATTGTCAGTCAAGGGCCTGAAGCCGCCTCTATGTTGTCTGGCGACGTCTTGATCAGCTCGATGCTATAGTGGGTTACAACACGACCCCGATCGGTGGACCCGCTCTGCGGTGACGCTGCTGAGGGGTTTTTTGATTCCGGGCTGGCAGGGACCGAGCCATGATCGATCGTGAAGGAGTCGACCCGGCTTATTCATGAGGCCGGCCTGAAAACGAAGATAGCGGATGGTATTCTCTTGAAAATTCAGTGTGTTCCGCCAAGAACCTGAACCAAGAGAGCCATCCGCTATGGGTGAAAGCCTATCCACCTGGACGCCCTCATGCAACGGCACTGTCCGTGTTGAGCTGAGCGGCCAGCGCACCACCAGCGACAGCGGCGCTCTGCTGCTGCGTGAAGCCCTCGACAACAGCGGCATGATCGAGGCGCTGGAAGACAATCTGGTCGATCGACGCCACCCGCTACGCATCCGCCACTCGCTTGCCAGCCAGCTGCGTACCCTGGTGCTGCAACGGGCGATGGGCTGGATCGATCTCAGCGATACCGACACGTTGCGCCGTAACCCGCTCTGGCAGTTGGCCTGCAGCGATGCACGGGGGATGACGCCCCTGGCCCAGGACCGGCCGTCTCAAGCCACGCTGTCGCGGCTGCTGACCTGCCTTGGCCGCAACGACAACATCGATACCGTGCATGAAGGCCTGCTGCGACTAGTGGTCTGGCGCCTGACCTCGCTGCAGAACGGTGAATGGCCCAAGCAGCTGACGCTGGACATCGACGGCCTGCCGATCGAGGTCCATGGCCACCAGGGCGGGTCGGCCTATCATGGCCTGTATGGGGCCCGCATCTACTCGCCGCTGGTTGCCTCGCTGGCCGAAACCGGCGACATGGTGGGTGGCCTGCTGCGCGAGGGCAACGCCGGCCCGGCCGAGAACGCCGACACATGGATCCCGCATCTGGTGCGGCGACTCAACGAGAGCACCGGCGCCCAGGTTCGCGTGCGCATCGACGCCGGTTTTACCGACAACGACACGCTGGCGGCGCTGGAAGATCGCGGCATCGAGTACCTGGGCCGGCTGCGCAGTCACACTGGCCTGCAGAAGTTGGCGGCGCCACTTCTGAAGCGGCCACCCGGCCGGCCACCCGAGCAGCCTCGCGAGTGGTGCCACGATCTGGAGTATCAAGCGGGCTCTTGGTCGGCACCGCGTCGCGTCGTGCTGGTGGTGCAGGAACGCCCCGATGATCTGCTGCTGCATGCCTTCTTCCTGGTCACCAACCTCGGCAAGTTCGACTGGCCGCCGGAGAAGGTCCTGGCACTGTACCGCAAGCGCGGCAGCGCCGAGGCCCACATGGGGGAGGTGAAGTCGGCGCTCGACGTGCACCTCTCGTCGACGGATCGTGGCGCCTCCACCGTTCAGGACGTGATGGCACGCAACGAGGTGAGCCTGCTGCTCAGCCTCTACGCCTACCAGGTCCTGCATGGCCTGCGCTGCCTGCTGGAGCGGCAGACCCGGCAAGGCTGGAGCCTCAGCCGGATGCGCGAGCAGGTGCTGAAGGTCGCCGCCACGCTGAGGCTGCACGCTCGGCGAATCACCGTTCATCTGGGTGCCGCCGCCGACAAGTGGTGGCCGACGCTGCTGAAGGGGCTGCCGAAGCTGACCGCACTGAGCTGACGCTCCTGCGAGACCACCACAGCATCAGAAAGCGAGCGACCGGAGCGGCGGGCGGCGATCACGGCTGCTTGGACGGTCGCAATTGATTCCAAAGAGCTATAAGAAAGCGGGAAAATTTCAGCGTTTTGGCATTACTCAACGGCCATTCGCACTGAAGAAGCCGATCCTGATAAGCGATGCCACCAGTCAGTACCTTCAGACCGCTCAATCAGCACCCTCGTGAATGAGGCGGGGTCAATGTTGGTGAAGGAGCTTAGTGTGCACTTTTTGGAAACAGGGTGTGGTGTTTTTCATTGTTCCATAAGAGGTTGAGAGTGGCTATCTTCCTATAGGCACCATTAAAAGAAAGTAATGAACAGGAGATGGGTTTATGAATTTAAGGGTTATGAGGAAGCTCCTTTGGGGGGTGGTTTTAGTCTTGCTTGGGATTACATGGTTGCCATATTTTGGTTTTTTTGACTCTCCAAGTTTTGTTATGGGGATCCCTCAGCCATTGGCTGTGATCATTATATGCAATATCTTCCTTACGCTTTGTGTTTTCTTTATTTACCCACTTTATTTCAAGCCGTTTATTAGAAAGCTTGAAGAAAAGCCTTTGGGGAATGGAGGAGAGAAATGAGCAATTCGATTACAGTTGCAGTATTAGCTTCTTTTGTAATGGCTTTTTTGTTCGTGTCTTACCTCTCAAAAAGAAGTGAGTCAAAAATTCAGGGTAGTTCATCTGAAAATTTTATCATTGGAGGTCGTGGGATAGGAACATTGGTGCTAGTGCTCTCTATGGGTGCTACGTATTTCTCGACATGGACTCTTCTGGGAGCGTTTGGGGCGTATTATAGGTCTGGTGTTTGGTTTGCAGGATTCACTGTATGGACAATATTTCATGCAATTTTCATTTGGCTTTTTGGTGCTAGGATTTGGCTTGCAGGGAAAAAGTATGGTTTTATTACACCTGGTCAAATGATCAAGAGATACTCCTGAATCCGTGAGACCGGC